>CALFPN010000061.1 GCA_937919015.1 uncultured Clostridia bacterium | reverse complement strand
GGTTCTGTAGGTGTCCAGCCGATGTTGATGCCGTCGCCTTCCCATCTGGGGATCAGGTGGATGTGGAAATGGAACACGGTCTGCCCTGCCACAGTGCCGTTGTTCTGCAGAATATTCATGTGTTCAAAGCCCAGCACTTCTTTCATGGCTTTCGCCAGCTTTGCAGCCAGAGCAAACAGTCTGCCTGCCTGTTCGGGGTCGATTTCAAAGATATTTGCCACATGGTTTTTGGGCAGGATCAGGGCATGGCCTTCGCCGGAAGGGAATCTGTCCAGAATCACCTTACATTCGTCATTTTCGTATATGGTCGCAGAAGGGATGTCTCCTGCAATGATTTTGCAAAAAATACAGTCGCTCATGGGTATCGTCCTTTCTTTTTGGTAACCGTTTGGCCACATTGATTTATGCAGTCATTTTAACAAAAAGAACGGAAAAAAGGAAGATGATTAGCGCATGTATTTTGCATACAGATGATTTAAAGCGGCAGTGTGATTCTGTTTGTCGGTGAGGATCTCGAATAGCAGATCCCACAGGTCATCTTCCTCCATGGCGGAAAGGAGGCTGCGATAGAAGGGGATATCATCCAGTTCTGTCAGGAGCAGCTCCTCCAGCAGTGCTGCGCCGCCGGTTGTTTCCGTTTCCGTTTCGGGTATCTCTTCGGTCATTTCTTCTGCGGTGTCACTGAAAATGATGAATAAGACCTCCTGCAGGATACGCTGATGTTTTTTGCCGTCGGTTTCCATGGTTTTGATGATATCCTGGGCTTCCGTCAAGGCTTCCTCCTGCAGCAGGGCGGTATATTTCTGTGCCAGCTGTGCCGCTTCCTGCTTGGCCAGCAGCAGCAGCTCCTGCAGACGGCGGTCGGTGGAAAGGTCGGGGGACTGGGCTGTGTTTGTGCGTTCCTTGGCACGGATGGGTGTGTAATAAAGCTGCGTTTTTCTGTTGTATGGATACATGGGTCTTCTCCTTTTCGGATAATTTATATATTTTTCTTTCATCCTATGCAGAAAGGTTAGATTACTTTCCCAAATCGGCATAGATATGGAAAGAAAGTCTGGAAAAACAGGGATTTCCGTGCTATACTTTCTAAAGTTTTAATTGAGAATAAAGGTGGTAATATATATGAAGAAAAAAATCCTGCTGACAGGGGGCGGCACAGCCGGCCATGTTACCCCCAATCTGGCACTTCTGCCCTATCTGAAGGAAGAAGGCTACGAAATTGTTTATATCGGCTCTGAAAAGGGGATCGAAAGAACGCTGATTGAAGCGGAAGGCATCCCTTATTACAGCATTTCCACAGGAAAACTGCGCCGTTACCTTTCCAAGGAAAACATCAAGGATATGTTCCGTGTGGTAAAGGGCATTGCAGAAGCGAAAAAACTCATCAAAAAACTGAAACCCGATCTGGTATTTTCCAAGGGCGGCTTTGTTGCCGTTCCCGTTGTGCTGGGGGCAAAGAGCAACAAGGTGCCTGTCATCATCCATGAATCCGACATCACACCCGGTTTGGCAAATAAAATCGCCATGCCTTCTGCAAGAGTGGTTTGTTCCACCTTCCCCGAAACCCTGCAGTATGTGCCTAAGGGCAAAGGGGTGCATACAGGTACACCCATCCGTAAGGAGCTGTTTGAAGGGGATAGAAACAAAGGTCTGGCGGCATGCAAATTCACAGGCGAGAAGCCCGTTCTGCTGATGATGGGCGGCTCCTTGGGGGCGGTGAAGCTGAACAATTGTCTGAGAGAAATTTTGCCGGAGCTGACAAAAACCTTTGATGTAATCCATCTGTGCGGGAAAGGCAATCTGGATGCCCACCTGCGCAATCAGGAAGGCTATATGCAGTTCGAATACGTTTCCGATGGTCTGAATGACCTGCTGGCAGCAGCAGATCTCATTGTTTCCCGCGCAGGCAGCAACTCTATTTCCGAATTCCTCGCGCTGAAGAAGCCCCACCTCCTGATCCCCCTGAGCGCAAGAGCCAGCCGCGGTGACCAGATCCTGAATGCGGCTTCCTTTGAAAAACAAGGCTTTGCAAGAGTGCTGGATGAAGACGAAATGACAGCAGAAAGCATGAAGAAAGAAATTTTTGCCCTGTACGAAAATAAGGAAAAATATGTTTCTGCCATGAAACATGCAGCAGCAGCCGATGGCGTGGAAGCTGTTATGATGCAGATCAAAGTCCTCATGGGCTGATCTTTAATAAACTCTTAAGAATTGGAAAATTGACATGGTTTTGCAATGAGGAGTAAAATATGGAATGGCAGAATCGAAAATCACCGCAAACAGGAGGAAAAGAACATGAAGAAAAGATATATGGCACTGGTACTGGCGGCAGTGATGGCTTTTGGCATTGCAGGCTGCGGCGGCAGTACAGCGGCAGAAAATGACGATACAAAAATAGACACAGAAACTATTTTGCAGGCGCAGATGCCGGAGGAAGGCGAAGAGATTGCAGTCATCACAACCTCCGAAGGCGTGGTGAAGATGCGCTTCTTCCCCGAAGAAGCCCCTAAGGCGGTGGAAAACTTCAAAACATTAGCGAAAGACGGCTATTATGACGGTCTTCTGTTCCACCGTGTGATCGAAGATTTTATGGTGCAGACAGGTGACCCTACAGCTACAGGCACAGGCGGTGAAAGTTGCTGGGGTGAAGATTTCGAAACAGAAGTGTCTGAAAAACTGCATTTTTACAGAGGTGCTGTTGCTATGGCAAATGCAGGCCCTGATACCAATGGCAGCCAGTTCTTTATCGTGCAGCAAAAAACAGTGATGGAGGATGTTTTGAAGGCCATTGAAGATGCCATTAATAACAATGAAGAGGAAGTGGGCGTGACACTGACAGATGGTAATTATTACACACTGAGCCAGCTGTACCCTGAAGAAGTTCTGAATTATTACAGAGAACAGGGCGGCTCTGCCCATCTGGAATATGTTTTCGGCAACGGCTACAGCATTTTCGGTCAGGTATTTGAAGGTCTGGAAACAGTAGATGCCATTGCGGCGGCGGAAACAGACGAAACGGATAAGCCTGTCAAAGATATCACCATCGAAAGCATTACATTTGAAAGCTACGCAGCGCAGTAACAGGGAAGGACGCAATCATATGAAGAAAAGAATTTTAGCCATCTTTCTGGCAGTTTTTGCAGCAGTGGGCATGACAGCCTGCGGCGGCAAGGAAGTGGAAACCCAGGAAGTAGATTATGATATGACATTTGAAAACCAGACAGGCATCGACGTTTCCAAACTGGAGATCCGCTATGCGGAAGATGCGGACTGGTCTGAAATTGCACTGACAGACGGGGAATGGAAATCCAGCTATCAGATGCCCGTTTCCATGGCCGGACAGATGCCTGTGGCGAAAGATGGCTGGCAGGTACAGATGACCTTTGCCGACGGCAGCTCTCAGAAAGTATGGGATGGCGTGGAATTTGCCGATGATGTGATCCTGACCTTTGCGCTGAATGAGGATATGGAACCCGTTGTAACCAACGGTGTGCCTGCGCCTGTGGAAGATGTGCAGGAAACGGAAGCACTGACAGAGGATTTGTCAGATGTAACAGAAGAATAAGAAAATCAAAGGGCGTTTGGAAAACCAAACGCCCTTCTATCTTTGAAAAACAGTGGTAAATCTGCGATTTTTGTTGCAAACTACCTGAAATCATAGTATTATTTGAAAGAATGGAGTATTCTGTACAAAATTAAGAATTCAAAGAGATAAAGGAGAGAATCAACATGAGTTTATATGAAAGCTGGATCAAAAAAGCATTCAATCAGGAAGGCCACAGTGTAGAAGCTGTTTGGGCGGATTATTTGCCCAGAGAACAGAAGATCTATGAATATATTATCGGTGAAAAAGTGGAAAAAATCGAAGGCAAAGTTTCCGAACTGGCTGCAAAATTCGATATGACAGACGAAATGATCGTTGCCTTCATTGATGGTCTGAACGCTTCTCTGGAAACACCTTTCGAAATGGAAGACCTGACAGCAGACAGCGATGTTTGCATCAACATCAATTTTGAAAAACTGTTCAAGCTGATGGTGGAATACAAAGCAGAACACCTGTACACACTGCCCCAGTGGGACGGCATCTATGATGCAGAAACAAAGAAAAGACTGACACTGGAACAGAAAAACGCAAGAACCGTTGTAAAAGGCGAAAAGATCGGCCGTAACGATCCCTGCCCTTGCGGTTCCGGCAAAAAATACAAAAAATGCTGCGGCGCAAACGCGTAAGGAGTAAACGAATGAAAACGATACTGGCGAAGGTTGACCTGAGCCAGCCTGATTCCGCAGAAGTCATTCAGACAGCTGCAAAAATTTTGCAGGAAGGAGGTCTGGTGGCTTTTCCCACAGAAACGGTTTATGGCCTTGGCGGGAACGGACTGGACAGTGCGGCCTGTGAAAAAATTTATCTTGCGAAGGGGCGTCCTTCGGACAACCCTTTGATTCTCCATATTTCCGAATTTGAGGAGCTGAACCCCATTGTCGGGGAAATTTCCCCTGCGGCCAAAAAGCTGATGGATGCCTTCTGGCCCGGCCCGCTGACCATGGTTTTCCCCAAGAGTGAGATTGTGCCCGAAAAGGCAACAGGCGGATTGGATACGGTAGCGGTGCGCTTCCCCAGCCATCCTGTGGCAAGGGCCATCATCCGTGCGGCGGGGCTCCCCATTGCGGCACCCAGCGCAAATTCCTCCGGCAAGCCCAGCCCCACACGAGCGTCCCATGTGGAATTTGACCTGAACGGGAAGATCGATATGATCATAGACGGCGGTGCAGCGGAATGGGGGCTGGAATCCACCATCGTGGATGTTTCCGGCGAGGTTCCCATGATCCTGCGCCCCGGTGCAGTCACAAAGGAAATGATGGAGAAGGTGGTAGGAACGGTGGAAATCGATCCTGCGATTTTACAGAAGCCTGCGGCTGATTTCAGGCCAAAGGCACCGGGTATGAAATATACCCATTATTCCCCTAAGGCGGAAGTGGTTCTGGTGAAGGGGGAAACAAAAGCCGTTGTGGACGAGATCAACCGTCTGGCGGCGGAAGATATGGCACAGGGAATGAAGACGGGCGTCATGGCGACAGAGGAAACCAAAGACTGCTATAAAGCTGATATCGTCCTTTCTCTGGGCAGCAGGGAACGACCGGAAGAAATCGGGGCGAACCTGTTCAAATATCTGAGAAAATTTGACTTCCTCGGCGCGGAAAGAGTATATTCCGAAGTCTTTTCCGAAGAAGGGGAAGGCATGGCCATTATGAACCGCCTGAATAAGGCGGCGGGCTACTGCATCATTGATTTAGACAAGGTATAATTAAGGAAAAGGAGTGTTTCAATATGTTAGCACTGGGTTGCGATCACGGCGGTTATCCCCTGATGAAAGAAGTGATCAAATATCTGGAAGATAATAAAATCGAATTCAAAAACTTCGGCACATTCTCCGAAGCATCTGTAGACTATCCTGAATACGGCAAAGCAGTTGCAAACGCTGTAGCAAGCGGCGAATGCGAACAGGGTATCCTGATCTGCGGTACAGGGATCGGTATTTCCATCACAGCAAACAAAGTAAAAGGCATCCGTTGTGCGCTGTGCGGTGATGTTTTCTCCGCAAAAGCAACCAGAGAACATAACGATGCAAACATTCTTGCCATGGGGGCAAGGGTAACAGGCCCCGGTCTGGCTCTGGAAATCGTAAAAGCTTTCCTGGAAACACCCTTCTCCAATGATGAACGTCACATCAGAAGAATCAACCAGATCGAAGACTAAGAGGTGATATTATGAGCAGATTTTTTGTATCTGAACATCCCCTGATTCATACCAAGATGGCAATGCTGAGAAGCAAAGAAACAGGAACGAAGGAATTCCGTGAAATGATCGGCGAAGTGGCATCTCTGCTGTTCTATGAAGCAACCAGAGAATTGCCGATGACTGAAGTAACGGTGCAGACACCCATTGCGGAAGCGCAGTGTAAAACCATCGATACCAAGCTGGCTATCGTGCCTATCCTGCGTGCAGGCATTGGTATGACAGACGGGATCCTGAATTTGGTGCCTACCACAAAGATCGGTCATATTGGGCTGTATCGTGATGAAGAAACACTGGAACCTGTGGAATATTACTGCAAACTGCCTGCAGATGTGGAAGAAAGAACGGTGCTTCTGACAGACCCCATGCTGGCAACCGGCGGTTCCGCAGATATGGCCATTGATGCCCTGAAAAAAAGAGGCGTGAAAAAAATCATCTTCCTGTGTATTCTGGCTGCCCCCGATGGCGTGGAAAGACTGCAGAAAAACCATCCCGATGTGGATATTTTTGCGGCAGCCTATGATGAAAAACTGAATGAACACGGTTACATCGTTCCCGGTCTGGGCGATGCCGGTGACCGTATCTTCGGTACAAAATAATTTTTTCACTCGAAAGAGGAGAGATCTAGTTTGACAGAACATAACTGGCTGCTTTATATCGCAGCCTTCGCATGCGCCTTTGCCATCACATTGGTGACGACGCCCTTCGCCAAGTGGCTTTCCATCAAATGCGGTGCCATCGACTATCCGAAGGACAGAGGCGTGCATAAAAAACCAATGCCCCGTATGGGCGGGGTTGCCATCGTGCTGGGCTTTATCCTTACAGTATTGATGGTATATCATTTTGATAAGAGCATGGATGCCAAGCAGTTTGCGGGCTTTCTTATTGGTGCTCTGCTGATTGCAGGGCTGGGCGTGGTAGATGATATGAAAAACCTGCCTGCCAAGCTGAAATTCTGTGTACAGATTCTGGCAGCACTGATCGTGATCATGTCCGGCACCCGGATTCAGGTGGTGCTTTGGCCTGTAACGGCATATCTGCAGAAATTCTCCATCCCCATCACACTGGTTTGGATCGTTGGCGTGACCAATGCGGTTAACCTGATCGATGGTTTGGATGGTCTGGCGGCGGGGGTCACATCCATTGCGGCCCTGAGCTTGATGGTGCTCTGCATTATGACGGGCTCCACCACTGCAGTGGTGCTGACGGCGGCTCTGGCGGGGGCGTGTCTGGGTTTCCTGCCTAGAAACTTCAACCCTGCGGAAATCTTTATGGGTGATACGGGCTCCACATTCCTTGGCTTTGTGCTGGCGGTGACCAGTATCCTCGGGGTGTTCAAGGGCTATGCCCTTCTGGCCATGATCGTCAGCGTCCTGTGTATTGGTCTGCCTGTGTTCGATACCATCTGCGCCATGCTGCGCCGTATGGCGAAAAACCAGCCCATCATGCAGGCGGACAGAGGACATCTGCACCATAAACTGATTGATAGGGGCTTCAGCCAGAGACAGGCAGTTCTGATCATGTATACCATTAGCCTGCTTCTTGGCCTGCTGGCCATCTTCATCAGCTTTAAGGAAAGCGGCACCATCGTGGTAGTGGTATTGACAGTCATTGTGCTGTGCTTTATCATCTATTACTTCAATGCCCATATTAAAAATAAGATGGACAAATAATGAGAAACTCTCCAAAAATTTTGGAGAGTTTTTTTGTGGGTGTTCCTCTATGTTTCAAAGTCGAAATATGTTATACTTAATTCTCAGATAATCCAACCAAGGTGCCATCTTGGTTGACGTATCGGTTTCCAAAGGGGTGACCCCTTTGGTGGGAGTGCAGAGGGCAACGCCCTTTGCGAAGAAAAAAAAGGAGGAGGAGAAATGGCAGAAGAAATTCGATTGAGCAAAAATTTCATAGAAACCGAACTGCCGTCAGCACCTCCTTTGTATGTCTCCGTTTATCTGATGACCCTTGCCACAGGCGGCACAGCGGCAGAAGTGGCTAGAAAACTGAACGCCACCGAGACCGATGTCCTTTATGCCTGGGGTTATTGGAAGGGGAAGGGTTACCTTCGGGAAACAGAAGAAAAAAAGGAAACGCAACAGCCGAAGTTGATTTCTTCTAACCGTCCTGATTATTCCCCTGCGGAACTGGCGGTCTATATGCAGAAAAGCGAAAGCATGAGAAAATTGGTTCAGTCTGCCCAGCAGAAACTGGGGAAAATGCTGAATCATAACGATTTAAGCCTTTTGTTCAGCTTCCATGACTGGCTGGGGCTACCCATGGATGTGATCGAACTGCTGTTGTCTTATTGTACGGCAAACGGACACTGCGGCATGCGCTATATTGAAAAGGTGGCCCTCGGCTGGGCAGAAGAAGGCGTCAATACCGAAGAAAAGGCGATCGAATATATTGAACTGCGAAAAACAGGCTTCCGCGCCATTATGAAGGCTTTCGGCCAGAACCGACTGCCTGTGGCGGCGGAAGAAAATTATATGAAAAAATGGCTGCAGGAATATAAGCTTCCCATGGATGTGGTGCAGATGGCCTGCGAACGGACGGTCATGCAGACGGGAAAGGCTTCCTTTGCCTATGCGGATAAGATCCTTGCCAGCTGGAAGGCGGCAGGGGTGAAATCCCTGGCAGATGTGGAAGGGCTGGATAAAGCCTATGCGGCGAAAAAAGCCCAGAGTGTGCCGACGGAACAGCCTGCAGCCCAGACAAATGCAAAGCCGAAACAGAATCGTTTCATCAATTATACCCAGAGCGAATGGGATTTTGCTGAACTGGAACGGCTGGAACGGGAACAGCGGGAAAAATGGTAATAGGAGGGGTAGGCTTTGGCGACAAGAACGCAAATTTATAAAGAAGTGCTCAGGGAATACGATGCCCTGCGTACCCAGAAAGCGGCGGAACTGCGGGAACGCAAAGAAGCTATTTATATGAAACTGCCCCGACTGGAGGAAATTGAACGAGAACTTTCTCTGTTGGGGGTTTCTACAGCAAAGCTGGTGCTGATGCAGCCGGAAAGCCGTGAAGCGGCTCTGGAACAGCTGAAAGAAAAGCAGCAGGCCCTGAAAGCAGAACGGGACGCCCTGATGGCGAAACACTGCCTGTCTCCCAGTCTTTTAAAAACGGAATATGTCTGCAAAACTTGCAAGGATACGGGTTATGTGGAAAATGAACCCTGCAGCTGCATGAAACATAAACTCATGGACAGGCTGTATGACCAGTCCAATGTCCGCGATGTCATCAAACTGGAAAATTTCGACACCTTTGATCTGCGTCTGTTCAGTGAGAAAGTGGTGAAGGAGGAAGGGATTTCTCCCAAGGAAAATGCCCGGAGAAACCTGCGGATGGCTATGGCCTTTGCGGAGGACTTTACGGGAGACAATCTGCTGCTTTACGGCGGCAGCGGCAGAGGAAAAACCTTTCTTTGTAACTGCATTGCCAAGGATGTGCTGGATCAGGGAAAAACCGTCCTTTATCTGACGGCAGGGCAGCTGTTCAAACAGCTGGAAGAACTGCGGTTCCATAGGGACGAAGAGGAAGAAACCCTGGACTGGGACGCAGAACTGCTGGACGCAGACCTGCTCATCATCGATGACCTTGGTACGGAATTTGCCACCATGTTTACGGCTTCGGAACTGTTCCGCATCATCAACGACAGAAAACTCAGACGAAAACCCGTGGTGATCTCTACCAATCTGGACTATAAGGCACTGATGGATCAGTATTCTGACCGTGTCATGAGTCGTCTGATCGGGGAATATACGACATTGAAATTCTTCGGGGATGATATCCGCATGAAGAAAAAATATGCAAGATAATCAAAAAGCACTTTAGCATTTGCTAAAGTGCTTTTTTGATTAAGCAGATTCGGGATCAAAGGTCAGAGGGATCAGCACATTCGCTTCCGATACGGATTCGCCGGTTTCCGTGTTCGTTACGGTAACGGTGCAGTCCCAAAGCTCTCTGATGATATTGCCTTCGGAATCATAAGACCAGTCACCGTCGGTCAGTGTCATCTGGAAGGGTGTTTCTTCCAGCATCCCGCCAACGCTTTCCTTGGCTGCTTCTGTGATTTCTGCTGCGTTGGCGCCATAGGTGGTTTCTACGCCCCAGCTCAGATCATCCAGAATACGTTCCAATACGGTTTCTGCTTTGGGAGAAGTTACAGTGAATGTGGTGGAAACAACGATATCTTCTTCTGCATCGGAGAAATATCCTTTGGGTACGGTAAAGGTTACAGGATATGTGCCGGGAGCGGCAGAAAGGTCGGTGCCGATTTCCATAGAGATAAAGCCTGCTTCCCCCATAATGCTGTAGCCAAAGCCCAGTCCGTTCAGTGTAGTATCTGCTTCGATGGAGTATTCGAAAATATCAGGATCTTCTACAAAAGTAACGCCGTTAAATACCATTTCAGTCAGCGCATGGGAACCTGCTTCCGCTGTAACAGGGGGGAGCACTGCAATTTCGCCTGCAGGTACTTCCGGCAGAACCACAGGTTCATTTTCTTCCGCTTCCGTTTTTACGATGGACACAGATTTTGTGGCATCCTCCCAGCCCACGGTATACTGGAAACATTCTGCCAGATATCTTGCCGGGGCATAGATACGACTGTCTTTGATAACAGGAGTGGTATCCATGGTTACATATATCTGCATGTCAAAATCATTCAGGAAGCAATGATACTCATTGGAGCCAACCACAAATTCCGCAGTGGTTTCGCTGTCGGTGAAGGAGGCTGTGTTGGTGTCATCATTCCAGCCCACTTCCAGACCCAGTGCGTTGGCGATGGGGCGCAGGGGCACCAGAGTACGGTCGTTTTCATCGATAAAAGGTTTGGCGTCTGTCCATAAAACGGGAGCACCTTCTACCGTTACATTGATATCAGCGGCAAAGACGGGGACGCACAGACCCATAGCCAGAAAAGCTGCGGTAAAAAGGGGCATTATTCTTTTCATTCTTCATTCCTCCTTACGGTGTGGGTGTTGCATTTATCATATCGCACGGGTATGAAAATGTCAATGAAAGAGGGACGGATGTCTCTGTCTGCGGGGGTCATTTGCTGACCAGAAAAATACCCGTCAGGCATACGGCTACCCCGATCAGCTGTCGGAAAGAAACGGTTTCTTTGTAGATCAGCATGCCCACGAACAGCAGGATACAGCAGACGGTCAGGTTGCAGACCAGGGAAGCAATGCTGACAGGCCAGCCGGCGCGGTAAACCATAAGATAGCCGAATTCCAGAAAAACGATGGAGGCGGAGAGGGCATAGGTGGCCCAGTTGGCCTTTGCCATTTCCTGCAGGATATTTTTCTGTCCGCCGGTCAGAAAGAACATGGCAAAGGAAACGGCTCCGGCGATGAGATAGGTCAGTGTCAGAGAGGCGAAGGGGCTGATCTCTCCGGGAGTGGATTTTGCACAGGTGTGATAGAGGGTATTCGCCCCCACAACAACAAGAACAGGCCAGATCATTTGCCACATAAAAATTCCTCCTTTTATAAAAAAACACAAAACTAAGCATAGCCTTGTGCGGTGGGTATCCGTTGATTTCTTTTTCATCTTACTGTGCAGAAAAGGGATTTGCAAGTCTTGTCGAAAAGTTTTTCTGCCGTATGCCCTGTTTCGACAGAAAAAACGGTTCTGTTTTACTAGAATAGGCATATGGAGGGAAAGTTATGGAAAAAACAGAAATCACATTGGAATATACGGAAGAACATCCTGCCTTTGGCAAGGCCATTCTCCCCAAAAAACCGCCGAAAAAAAGCTTTCCATGGAAAACCGTTGGGCAGACCGTTTGTTTCTGCCTGCTGGGCTATTTCTGGGGAAGGGGAGAAGTGCTGCAGATTTTGCATCCCATGGGGCTTGGCTATCTTTCTGCTTTTTTTGGGGAAGGGTGGCTGTTTTGGCCCGTGTGGTTCATGGTAGGGATCGGCTCTTTTTCTGCCGTGCCCCTGAAAGCGGGGGCGGGGCTGGCTGCAGCTGCAGCCATTCAGCTGACGCTGGGGCGGTTTGTAGGAAGGGAGGAGTATGGCAAGAAGGCTCTTTTGGGCAGCTTTGCCGTGGCACTGGCGGGCATTTTCTATGCCATCAGCCGGCAGGGGCTGGGGTTTTATTTTGCTCTTGCCGCCATGGAAAGCAGTCTGGTGCTGGCTGTCAGCTTCCTGCTGCAAAAAGGGCTGTCCGCATTGCTGGCACAGGAGCGGTATCTGATTCTGACCAGAGAAGAAACCATTTCCTTCGTGCTTCTGGCGGGGGGCACATTGGCAGGTATGGCAACGCTGCAAAGGGGATTGCAGCAGTCCTTTCTGCCTATGGCGGCCGCTTTTTGTCTGCTGCTGGCCGCAAGGCAGGAGGGCATCGGCGGCGGTGCGGCGGCTGGGGTATTTTTGGGCTTTTTGCTGTTTGTCTGCGGCGGCGTCGATATGCCTTTGTTCATTGCCCTTTCCCTGGGCGGGCTGCTGGCGGGCTGTGTGCGGGATTTCGGACGGGCGGCATCTGCTTTGGCTATGGTGCTTTCTCCCTGCGTGTTCCTGTTTTACATAGATGCGGAAAAATTACAGCCCTTCTGGCTGGGGGGCTTATGCGGGGGCGCGGTGTTGTTTTGTCTGTTCCCCCAAAGAGTATTGGAAAAGATCAGCGGCGCAAGGGCAACGGAAAGCCCTGCTGACCGTTATACCAAAATGAAAGAAATGACAGAAGAAAAACTTTTGGGCTGTGCGGCGGCCTTTGACGCTCTGGCCAAGACCTTCCGCAGACAGGAGGAGCGGATGGAAAAAGGGCGGGTCAGCCGATTGGTGGATACCATCGCGGGGAAGGTCTGTCAGGGCTGCGGATTGGCCCATTATTGCTGGGAGGAGGAATTATACCGTACCTATAGTATGGCCTTTTCTGCGCTGTCTGCCTGTGAAGAAAAGGGGCGGCTGCAAAAAGCCGACCTGCCCCCTTATTTTCAGGAGACTTGCCCCCGTCTGGAAAACTTTACGGAAATGGTCAACGAGGTCTATGAGATCTATCGCAGAGATCAGGTCTGGGGCAGCCGCCTTTCGGAATGTCGGGAATTGGTGGGGCAGCAGATGCAGGCCGTGGGAGAGATCATGCAGACTCTTTCGGGACAGATGGAATTGGACTGCATTTTTCTGGAAGGCATGGAGGATGCCCTGACGGCAGCGTTGAAGAAACAGGGCTTCCATCCCCAAAAGGTGCTGGTGACGGAAGAAAAAAGCGGAAGGGAGCGGCAGGTGCGGATCACTTTGCCTGCCTGCGGCGGAAAAGGTGTTTGCAGGGATAAAATTCTGCCCTTAGTGAAAAAAATATTGGACTGCCCTGTGGTCCTGTTGGAAGAAGGCACCTGCGCCGTGGATGCAGAGGGGCGTTTTTGTGCCCTGCATTTTCGGGAGGAGCCCGTCTTTGCCATCCATACGGCAGCGGCCTTTGCCCCGGCGGAAGAAGGCAGACCAACGGGGGATGCGGCGGCCTTTCTGGAAACGGAAAAAGGACGGGCTCTGCTGGCTCTTTCCGACGGCATGGGCACGGGGGCAGAGGCGGCAAAGGAAAGCCGTGTGGCCATCGAATTGCTGGAGCAATTCACCGAAGCGGGGTTTGACAGAGAGCTTTCCGTAAAAATGATCAATTCCGCATTATTACTGCGCAGGGGGGAGGAGACCTATGCTACTTTGGATATCTGTGAAATTGATCTATTCAATGGTCATGCGGAATTTGTAAAACTGGGGGCGGTGGCGTCCTATATCTGGCGGAATGATCGGGTGATCTCTCTGCGGGCCACCACCTTGCCTGCGGGCATTTTGAAACAGGTGATTCCCGAAACCAATGAGATGCTCCTAAAGGATGGAGACATGCTCTTTCTGGTGACCGACGGCATCACCGATGCCCTTGGGGGAGAGGAGAAAACGGCAGGATGGCTGAAGGGGAAATTGCTGGCTTTCCCCGTGGCAAATCCCGAAGATGCCGCAGAATATATCCTGCAGGAGGCGAAAAAGGAACGAAAGGATGACCGCAGAGATGATATGACCGTTCTGGCGGGGCGGTTCTGGAAGAAACGGGCATAAACTTGCGCTTTGGTTTGTTTTCGTGTAGAGTATTGCGTAGAGAAAACAGCCCGAAAGGAAGAGGACGATGCGGCAAAAAGTACGGAACACCATTGCGCAATTTCATATGTTTCCCCCAAATGCGAAAATCATCGTGGGGCTTTCCGGCGGAGCGGATTCCGTTGCCCTTTTGCATGTTCTTTGCAGTTTGAAAGAGGAATTCGGCTGGAACATGACGGCTGTCCATATCCATCATGGCCTGCGGGGAAAGGAAGCCGATGGGGATGCGGCTTTTGCGGAGGAATTCTGCGCGAAACTGGGCGTTCCCTGCCTTGTCAGAAGATACGATGTGAAAGCCGAAGCAAAAGCAAGAAAGTTGGGAGAGGAAGAAACGGGCCGTCTTTTGCGCTATGCCGCTTTTCGGGAAATTGCGGGAGAAGAAGGATATATTGCTGTTGCCCATCATAAAAGGGATCAGGCGGAGACCATGCTGATGCGCCTTTGTCGGGGCACGGGGCTTAAGGGGCTGACAGGAATGTCTCCTGTCCGTGAAAAGATCTGTCGTCCCCTCCTTCGCTGCAGCCGTGAGGAAATCGAACAATATTGCAGAGAAAACGGCCTGATGTGGCGGGAAGATGCCACCAATCAGGAGGAAACATATACCAGAAACAAGCTTCGTCTGCGGGTGCTGCCCCTTTTGGAGGAAATCAACCCCAAGACAGTGGAACACATGGCAGAAACGGCAGAGCTGCTTTCTGTGGAGGAGGATTTTCTGGAACAGCAGGCGGCTGCCTGCTATAAGAAGGTCAAAGGGGATGGGCCAAAAGGAGCGGTGCATCTGAAACGAAAAGAACTGCAGGCATTACATCCTGCCATGCGGAAAAGAGTGCTGCGAAAGGCCATGGCCGCTTTTCTGCAGACGGATCTTTCGCAGGCGCAGATCGAGGCATTGGAAGACCTGCTGGAGAAGGAAACGGGCAAAAGCCGTGATTTTTTGGAGGGCGTCCATGCAGAAAATCGCTATGATATGCTGGTGCTGACCATGAAGAAGGAAAAGGAGAAAGGCTATCAGTACGCCCTTCCTTTGGGAGAAACAGTCTTTATTTCGGAAATGGGTTTCAATATCATGGCGTGGACAGGCGAAAAAAGGGAGCTTCTGTCGGAGAATATGAAATGCTTTGATTTCGATAAAATCCATGGAGAACTTTTCTGCCGCAGCAGAAAAACGGGGGATGTTATTTCCATAAAAAATGGCAGGAAGAAAATCAAAGACCTGTTTATCGACGAAAAAATCCCCAGAAACGAAAGGGAAACTGTCCCGCTGATTGCTGTGGGGGAAGAAGTCCTCTGGGCAGTGGGACTGCGGGTTTCGGAAAAATATCAGCCCGATGAACATACAAAAAAATATTTATATGTGAAAACAGAAAAAGCGTGATTCTTCGGAATCACGCTTTCTTTTTTTATTTCCATGTGACATTGATTTTCTTTCTGGGGGCAGTGCGCCGATAGGTCACAGCGGGCATACCGAAAAGCATCACCGTGCCGAGGGTCTTTGTGCCGTCCAGCCCTAAGAAGTCCAATGCCTTGGGTGTGTCCAGAATGATGCGCTGCAAAAAGCCGCTGTAAAGAACACCGACACCCTGAGCCTGGGCCATCAGTTCCATGCTGGTCATGGCAAGGGTGCCGTTGACGGGCAGATCGGACAGAACGAGCATGCATATATCTGCGCCGCAGAAAAGGCGGTCATCCTGAGGGTCTTTTTGATAGGCATCATAAAAGATCTGCATACGGTAAGCATAGGGATCGGGCACACCCTTTGCCAGCCGTTCCCCCAGACCGTTCCAGACAATCTTTTTGAATTCGTCTAAATTTTCTTTTATGAGAATATAGGAAACATCCTGCCGATTGGCGGCAGTGGGGGTATATCTGCCGGCTTCCAGAATATTGTGCATAGATTCCATGGGAACAGGTTCCTTTTGGAACTGACGCACACTGCGGCGAAACTGCATGAAATGAAGCAGATTTTCGGGATTCATGCGGCAGCTTTCGTCATATTCCAGCACTTCTTCCATGGGGTAGTCGGGCATGGTCACGGCATTTGCGGGGCAGAGGGCAACACAGTGCCCGCAGCCGAAGCAGTCACCGGAGACTTCCGCTTTGCCGTCCTTTATCTGCAGCACATCAAAAAAACAGTCCTTCACACACAGGCCGCAGCCAAGGCATTTCTTTTGATCGATGGATACCATAAGTAAAACTCCTTTCTTTGTAAACCATGCAAAGACGGTTTTTTTCAGCATAACACAGGGGGCAGGGGAAGTAAATAGAACAGTAGAACGATATGATTTTTGGAAAGCTGAAAATTCGGCTTTTTTTCGTAATATGCCGAGAAATCCTTCGTTGCGTTTCCGTATAAAGTATGGTACAATCATATATTGATATGGTCTGATTTTTTCGGGGTAAAAAAATCAGCCGGACAAATTGTATTGCATAAAGGAGGAACGCTCTTGAACAAATATTTTAAATCTTTTGGTCTTTATGCCATCGTATTTCTTATTATTCTGGCGGTGGTTGCCTACACAGGCCCCGGTATGATGGGTCAGAATACACAGACAACAGCAGCAGAAGCATACGATTATAGTGACCTGATGAAGGAATTGTCTCAGGACCATGTGGCATCCGTTGAGATTGCCAGAAGCACAGAGGTCAGTGACTATGGTACGGCAGAGGCAACGTTAAAAAACGGCAAGATCATCACAGTCAATGTCCCCAGTATGTCTACCCTGACGGAAAAGCTGAATGAGTATTCCGTCAATAATGGCGTGAAGGTGACCGTGGCAGAACTGCAGAGAGAAAGTCTTCTGTCTTCCATGCTGCCTTCTCTGCTGATGATGATTGTTATGGTTATTATCTTTACTGCCATCTTCAACAAAATGAACGGCGGCGGCAGCAAAATGAGCAATTTTGGCAAAAGCAAAGCCAAAATGAGTGTCGAAGGTGAAAACAAAGTCACATTTGATAACGTAGCCGGCTGTGATGAGGAAAAAGCGGAGCTGGAAGAACTGGTACAATTCCTGAAAGCCCCTCAGAAATTCACAGAACTGG
This sequence comes from uncultured Clostridia bacterium, assembly GCA_937919015.1. GTDB lineage: Bacteria > Bacillota > Clostridia > Lachnospirales > Anaerotignaceae > Anaerotignum_A. The sequence goes on along the minus strand of CALFPN010000061.1, from coordinate 18,503 downwards.
GTGCCCGCATCCCTAAAGGGGTTCTTTTGGTGGGCCCTCCCGGTACAGGTAAAACACTCTTGGCGAAAGCCGTTGCCGGCGAAGCGGGTGTGCCTTTCTTCAGCATTTCTGGTTCTGACTTCGTAGAAATGTTCGTCGGTGTCGGTGCATCCCGTGTCCGCGATCTGTTTGAACAGGCGAAAAAGAATTCTCCCAGTATCGTTTTCATCGATGAAATCGATGCCGTTGGTCGTCGCAGAGGTGCTGGCCTTGGCGGCGGTCATGATGAAAGAGAACAGACATTGAACCAGCTGTTGGTTGAAATGGACGGCTTCGGTATCAACGAAAGCGTTATCATCATCGCGGCAACAAACCGAGCAGATATCCTTGACCCCGCCCTCCTGCGTCCCGGTCGTTTCGACAGACAGGTTTATGTCGGCAGACCTGATGTAAAAGGCAGAGAAGCCATCCTGCGGGTTCATTCCAAAGGCAAACCTCTGGCTCCTGAAGTGGATCTGAAGGTTATTGCCCAGACAACAGCGGGCTTTACAGGCGCAGATCTGGCAAACCTTTTGAACGAAGCAGCTCTCCTGACTGCAAGGGACGGCAAAAAAGCCATCGACATGGAAGAGATCCAGAAGGCTCTCATCAAGATCGGTGTTGGTACAGAAAAGAAAACCAGAGTGATCTCTGAAAAAGAAAAATACATCACAGCATACCACGAAGGCGGTCATGCGATCCTCTTTGAAGTGCTCAGCGAACTGGACCCCGTTCACAGCATCTCTATCATCCCTACCGGTATGGCCGGCGGGTATACCATGCCCCTGCCCGGTGAGGACAAAATGTATATGACAAAGATGATGATGGAACAGGAAATCGTAAGCCTTCTGGGCGGCCGTGCGGCGGAAGAATTGGTCATTAAGGATATCACCACCGGTGCTTCCAATGACATCGAAAGAGCCACAGCTCTGGCAAGAAGCATGGTAACACAGTATGGTATGAGTGAGAAGCTGGGGCCTATCCAGTTTGGCGGTAGCGGCAACGAAGTATTTATCGGCCGCGACTGGGGTCAGGAAAGAAACTACGGTGAAAACGTGGCAACGACCATCGACCAGGAAGTAAACCGCATCGTTACAGAAGCTTATCGGGAAGCAAAACGCCTCCTGAAAGAAAACATGGAAATGCTCCATGCTACAGCAAAACTGCTGGTAGAAAAAGAAAAAGTCACAGGGGACGAATTCCGTGCTCTGTTTGACCAGAAGGTGCGCAATGAAATTTTGGGCATCGCAAATGAAGCAGAAGAAGCAGAAATATCTGCGGAAACAGTGGAAGGCACTGTGGAATAAGCAGGAAATAAGAAAGGAGAATGGATCATGGATTTTAGCAACATCGTACCCGGCATGACATTTGAAAAAGAATTTATCGTAGAAGAAGGCGATACAGCGGCACACTTCGGCAATGACAGAGTACCCGTATTTGCTTCTCCCAGAATGATCGCCTGGATCGAAGGCACAGCCATCGGCACAGTCGCTCCCTTCCTGCCCGAAGGTTGGGAAACAGTAGGTACTTCCTTTAACCTGATGCATATGGCTGCAACACCCGTTGGCATGAAAGTGCGCATCGTGGCAGAAGTAACAGAAGTGAAAGGGAAACTCCTGACATACTCCATCAAGGCGTATGATGAAGTGGACAAAATCTGCGAAGGCACACACGGCCGTGCCATCATCGAACTGAACAAGTTCCTGAGCAAAGTAAACGCAAAAGGCAATAAATAAGAAAAACTGAAAAAATGGGACTTCGGCAAAAGTCGAAGTCCTTTTTTTGAAAGAAGGTTCTTTATGAACGAATATAACAAAGCCGCCATCGAAGCGGCACTGCAAACGAAAAAAATGGGACATCCCCTGTATTTTTATCCCGAAACGGACACCACCAATGACCGTATTCGGGAACTGGCCTTGGAAAATGCCCCCGAAGGCACCCTTGCTGTGGCGGAACTGCAGACGGCGGCCCGCGGCAGACGGGGACGGGCATGGCAGGCACCGGCGGAAAGCGGCATCTGGATGAGCTTGTTGCTCAGGCCCAATATTCCGCCTGCAAGGGCATCGGTTTTGACCCTTCTGGCGGGCATTGCCCTGACGGAGGCTATCGAGGATGTGACAGGCATGGAAGTGGGCATCAAATGGCCCAATGATATCCTGCTGCATGGAAAAAAGCTGGTGGGCATCCTGACGGAAATGGACTGCGATATGGAAACCATTCATTCCGTCACCGTGGGCATGGGCATCAATGTGAATACAAAAGAATTTCCCGATGATTTAAAAGACATCGCGACTTCCTTGTATCTGGAAAGCGGTAGGGAATATGACCGCGGGCAGCTGACAGGACAGGCCATGCTGCGTTTTGAGCAGTTGTATGAAGCATTTCTGGCAAAGGGCGGCACATTTGCGCCTTTCAAAGAAAAATATCGTAGGAAATGCCTGAATATCGGGAAAGAAGTCTGTGTTATCGGCAGAGAGACGTATCTGGCGACGGCTCTGGATATCACCCCCGATGGGGAATTGGTTGTAAGAAGAAAGGATAACGGGGCGGAGGAAGTGGTTTTCTCCGGCGAAGTATCCATCAGAAGAGAGGAGAAATAAACATGGCAAGAAAAGTACTGGCAGCAGCCAATAATAAAGAACAGAAATATTTCATGGAAGAGGAATTCAAGTTCCTGCCCGATGCCATCAAAGATGACCTGAAAAAAATCTGTATCATGATGGCGGAAAAACTGAACTGCACCTTTATGGTTGGTTTTGATGACAATGGCGATGTGTATTTTGAAACCGTGAAACATGAAGGAGATTTCGATTTTGATGAGATCGGCGCAGAGCTGGAGATCAAACGCCTGCAGAAGGAAGAACTGGAATTGTTCCGCGCTATGGAATTGTGGTATGTGATCTTTTTTACAAAAGAAGGCGAACTGGCTAAGATGGAACTGCAGCGCAGAGCCGCTGAAGAGGGAAAAACCCTGTAAATTCGTGGTTTATTTCACCAAAAATTATAAAAAAATATTGTAATCTTTGTATTTCTTGTTATAATGTATGTGATTGCGTAAGAATGGCGGAATGATGGGAAAAGGATAACATGACCCGCAGAAGTGGGCAGGTATACCGTATCTCTCCAAAAGGACGGCGCAAGGATCAATATTATTCCAAATCATCTTATATCTTAAAAGCCTTCGGTCAGAAAACTGGGTAGCCCTGTTTGCACAGACAGCTGACGACCAGCAAAGATATGGATTCCTCTGCGGTAGAGCGGATCGGTTGGTGCATGGCAGAGCCATGGGGCAAAGGGTGAAGAATGAGAATGAAAGGAGCTATTACAAAATGAGCGAAGTAGAAACAAAAGTCGTAGCAGCAGGGACAGAGACAGTGGCAGAAGAAACTATGACAGAGAACAAGAAAAAGAAAATGTCTGCCAGAAATTTGACAACATTGGGTCTTCTGACCGGAATTCTTCTGGTCATGAGTTTCACCCCTCTGGGTTATTTCCGAACACTGGGTCTGTCTATTTCTTTGATGATGATCCCTGTTGGGATCGGTGCCATGCTGCTGGGGCCTAAAGCCGGTCTGTGGCTGGGCTTTATCTTTGGTGCAACCAGTTTTTATCAGGCGTTGACAGGTTCTTCCCCGTTTAGTGCGATGCTGCTGAATATCAGCCCTTTGGGTACATTCCTGACATGCATTCCCACCAGAATGCTGATGGGCTTTTTGACAGGGGTTATTTTCCTGGCAGCCCAGAAGTTGGACAGAAAGAAAACGGCCTGCTTTTTTGTAGGCGGATTTTTTGCAGCCTTTCTGAATACACTGTTCTTTATGGGTGTATTGCTGCTGTGCTTCTGGAACACAGACTATATTCAGGAAATCAACGCAACACTGGGCGGTTTGAATCCCGTTCTGTTTGTAGTCGCATTCGTAGGGATCAACGGTATCTTTGAAATGACTTCCAGCTGCATCGTTGGCGGTGTGGTTTCCAAGGCTGTCAGCAGAACACTGTATAAAAAAGTAGTATAATATATCATGAGGTAATTCATGCGGCACAGGATGGATGTTCTGTGCCGTTCTTATTGAAAAATTCCGAATAGGAGAAGGCTTATGTTATTGGTAATCGATGTGGGCAATACAAATATGGTTTTTGGCGTATTTGACGGAGACAAGCTGATCGCAAACTGGCGTCTCTCTACCCAGAGCGGACGTACGGCCGATGAAACAGGTTTGATGATCCGCAATCTGTTTGAATATTCTGACGTTTCTGTGAAGGATATCGAAGCAGTCATTGTTTCTTCTGTTGTGCCAAATGTGATGTATTCCACATTAAACGGCATCAAAAAATTCCTGGAAAAAGACCCCATTGTAGTGCGTGCCGGTATCAAGACGGGGATTAACCTGCGTATGGAAAATCCCAAGGAAATGGGAACCGACCGTATTGTGAATCTGGTGGCGGCTTATGAAATTTATGGCGGCCCTGCCATTGTGGTGGATTACAGCACAGCGACCACCTTTGATGTGGTCAGTGACAAGGGAGAATTCCTGACAGGGATTACGGCACCGGGGCTTCAGACCTGCGCCGATGCCTTGTATCAGAAGGCGGCAAACCTGCCAAAGTTTGAAATCGTCAGCCCCGGCAGTGTCATCACGAAAAATACGGTGGAAAGCATGCAGGCGGGTCTGGTTTTTGGGCATATCGGGGAAGCTCGCTATATTATCGGTGAGATCAGAAAGCACTTTGACTGTCCAGATATGAAGGTTATTGCAACAGGTGGTTTGGGCAGAGTGATCTACGAGGAAGAAAAAGGTATTTTTGATGTTTACGATCCAGTTCTTGCATTGAAGGGCCTGCGCCTGATCTATGAAAAGAATAAAGGTCGCCGTTAAATAGGAGGAAAGCAGATGCTTTTGGTAATCGACGTTGGGAACACCAACTTTGTTTTAGGCTTATATGAAGGGGAAGAACTGGTCAACTGCTGGCGAATGACCACCGGCGGCAACCGCACTGCGGACGAAACAGGTATGCTCATCCATGGCCTGTTTGATGCGGCAGGAGTGGATATTCAGGCAGTGGAAGCAGTCATCATTTCTTCTGTTGTGCCGGATATCATGTATTCTCTGACCCAGGGGATTCGCAAATATTTTGGTATTGAGCCGATGATCGTAAGCGTAGGCATGAAAACAGGCATTGTGGTGAAACGGGATGATCCGAAATCCGTAGGTGCGGATCGTATCGTTGATCTGGTGGCGGCCAATGAAATTTACGGCGGCCCAGCCATTGTCATTGACTATGGTACAGCCAATACCTTCGATGTCATCAATGAAAAGAATGAGTTTATCACAGGGTTTATTACGCCCGGTATTTCTTCCTGTGCCGATGCTTTGTATCAGAAAGCAGCACAGCTGCCAAAGATCGAGATCAAGAAACCGAAGTCCATTATTGCGAAGAATACGGTGGACAGTCTGCAGGCCGGTCTGGTGCTGGGACATATCGGTCAGACGAAATATATCATCCAGACCTTGCGGGAACAGCTGAACCTGCCAGATATGAAAGTCATTGCTACAGGTGGTCTGGCAAAGGTGATCGATCCCAATAACGAAATTTTTGATGTGCTGGATCCTGCATTGACATTGAAGGGTCTGCGCATTCTGTACGAGAAAAATAAATAAGAAAGGCAACAGGCGACTACTCGCCTGTTATTCTTTTTTGCGGGACGCTGTCCCTGCACCCTGCCGAGGGGAATCATTCCCCTTGTGGGAGTTTGAGGGTGAAACTCTCAAGAAAGGAGCGGCTATATGAAAATTGGTAATCTGGAATTAGAAAATAACGTCTTTCTGGCACCCATGGCCGGGGTCACAGACCTGCCCTTCCGTATCCTTTGCAAGGAAATGGGCTGTGGTTTGGTATATTCCGAAATGGTCAGTGCCAAGGGCATTTTATACGACAATAAAAACACAACGGAGCTTTTGGAAATCGACCCCAAGGAACGCCCCGTGGCGGTGCAGCTTTTTGGCTCCGATCCTGAAATTCTGGGGGCCATGGCAAAGAAGATCGAACCCTATCCCATCGACATCATTGATGTGAATATGGGCTGCCCTGCGCCGAAGATCGTAAAAAACGGCGAAGGTTCCTGTCTGATGAAGACACCGGAACTGGTGGGTAAAATCGTGAAATCTCTGGTGGAAAGCCAGTCCAAGCCTGTGACCATCAAATTCCGTAAGGGCTTCGATGATGACCATATCAATGCGGTGGAAATTGCGAAAATTGCAGAAGCAAACGGGGCATCTGCCGTGGCGGTGCATGGCAGAACCAGAGAGCAGTACTATAGCGGCAAGGCGGACTGGGATATTATCAAACAGGTGAAGGAAGCGGTCAATATTCCCGTCATCGGCAATGGTGATGTGTTTACCCCTCAGGATGCGAAAAACCTGCTGGAATATACGGGCTGTGATGCGCTGATGGTGGGCCGCGGTGCTCAGGGGAATCCCTGGATCTTCCAACGGATCCTGCATTATCTGCAGACGGGGGAAATTCTGCCCGAACCCACAGGGGAAGAACGGGTGGAAAAGGCTCTGCGCCATGCGCAGATGCTGATCGATTATAAAGGCGAATATATTGGTGTCCGTGAAATGCGAAAGCACATGGCGTGGTATATGAAAGGGCTGCCCGGAGCGGCGGAACTGCGGGGCAAACTGAATTATGCGGAGACCATGGAACAGTTGGAGGAACTCCTGAGAGGGTATCTGGTAAATCATAAATAATGGGAAATAAAAAAGGACGAGATTTGATTCTCGTCCTTTCTTTTTGTTTTTTCTTTTGGGACGCTGTCCCAAACCCTGCAAGGGGAATGATTCCCCCATTGGGGGCATTGCCCCTAGGCTAGCGGCGTTGCCGCAATGCTTAACCCCTAATTGAAACAGCATTTCATGCTGTTTCGTATCGGGTTCCAAGGGAGTGACTCCCTTGGTGGGGGTGTCGGGGGTGAAACCCCTGACTTACAGGATGTCTACCACTTCGTAGCCGGCGTCTGTCACCACTTTCACCAGTTCTTCATCGCTGATATCCTTGCTCAGTTCTACTTCCGCGGATTTGTCTTCCAGAGAAACGGTTGCTTTCACGCCGTCCATTTCGTTCAGAGCTTTGTCCACTCTGCCTGTGCAGTGGTGGCACATCATACCTTCGATTTTCAATGTTTTTTTCATCAGAATTTCCTCCTTATTTTGCATTTTATTTTCGTTTATGATCGCTGCTGTTTTCACAGCAGAATGGGTCGGTTTGAATAATTTCAGTCGCAGGGCGTTGCTTACAACGAAGAAGGAACTGAAGCTCATGGCCGCAGCCGCGAACATGGGGTTCAGCTTCCAGCCGAAGGCGGCGTAGAACACGCCTGCTGCCAGAGGGATGCCGCAGACATTGTAGAAGAAGGCCCAGAACAGGTTCTGTTTGATGTTTCGGATGGTAGCATGGCTCAGCTGCACCGCTGTTACCGCATCCATCAGGTCGCTCTTCATCAGCACGATATCAGCCGATTCCATGGCAACGTCCGTGCCCGCGCCAATGGCGATGCCCACATCTGCGCGGGTCAAAGCGGGGGCATCGTTGATGCCATCACCGATCATGGCAACCTTTTTCCCTTTTTCCTGCAGGTGGCGCACTTCCATTTCCTTATCCTGAGGCAAGACTTCTGCGATGGCTTCTATGCCCAGTTTTTCCGCAATGGCATCTGCTGTCCGTCGATTATCCCCTGTCAGCATAATCACGTCAATGCCCATTTGATGAAAGGCTTCCACGGCGTCTTTGCTGGTGGGCTTCAAAGTGTCTGCCAGAGCAAGTATGCCCAGAAATTTTTCGCCCTCTGCAAAGAACAGGGGGGTTTTGCCTTCTTCTGCCAGTTGGATGGCTTTTTCCTCGAATCCTTTCAGGTCGATGTTTTGTTCCTGCATCATCTTTAAGTTACCGCCCAGAAGGTGCTTGCCGTTCACATCGGCTGCAATGCCCTGACCAGCCGTTGCCTTGAGATTTTCCGCATCATTCAGGCTGATTTCCTTTTCTTCTGCATACTTCACAATGGCTTCTGCCAGAGGATGCTCGGATAGAGCTTCCATGGAAGCGGCCATTCTGAGAAAAGGATTCCGCAGGACACCGGGGGCGGGCAGTACGTCTGTCACTACGGGATGCCCTTCTGTCAAGGTGCCTGTTTTATCCAGAACCACCGTGTCGATTTTATGGGCGATCTCCAGACTTTCGGCAGACTTCACCAGAATACCATATTCCGCACCCTTGCCGGTGCCCACCATGATGGCCGTAGGCGTTGCCAGACCCAAGGCACAGGGGCAGGAAATGACAAGGACAGCAATGCCGATGGACAGCGCGAAGGAAAAGGGCTGTCCCACAAACATCCACACCACTGTGGCAAGAATGGCGATAGTGATGACCACCGGAACAAAAATACCGCTGACGGTATCTGCTAGTTTGGCAATGGGAGCCTTGGATGCACCGGCTTCTTCCACCAGATTGATGATCTGTGAAAGGGTCGTATCACTGCCGACACGGGTGGCCTCCATCTTGAAGAAGCCTGTTTTATTGACCGTTGCGCCGATGACCATGTCGCCGGCCTGTTTATCAACGGGGATGGATTCCCCGGTGATGGCACTTTCATCCACGGCAGAGAAGCCTTCGAGAATTTTACCGTCCACGGGGATGGATTGGCCGGGGCGCACCACAACAATATCACCAACGGCCACCTGTTCCACGGGGATTACTTTTTCCTTTCCGTTTCTGAGGACAGTTGCCGTTTTCGGTGCCAGATCCATCAGCTTGCTGATGGCTTCGGAGGTTTTGCCCTTGGAGCGGGTCTCCATGTATTTCCCTACGGTGATGAGGGTCAAAATCATGGCTGCCCCTTCCAGATACAGCTCCATGCCGTAATGGTGAGCCATTTCCAGATTGCCGTGACCTAAATGATAGCCCATGGCATAGATGGCAAAAATACTGTAAAGATAAGATGCCGCAGAGCCCAATGCCACCAGAGAATCCATGTTGGGGGCTTTGTTGAAGAGGGCTTTGAAGCCCACCAGAAAGAATTTTTTATTGATGATGAGAATGGGCGTTGCCAGTAAGAGTTGGGTCAGGGCGAAAAGCATGCTATTTTCGTTGCCTGTCAGGATGGCAGGCAGGGGGGCACCCATCATATGCCCCATGGAGATATAGAACAGGGGGACAAGGAAGCAGAAGGAAGATACCAGTCGGTTTTTCATCACCTTCATTTCTTCCAAAGCGATATTTTTGGGCGGTTCGGGCGACGCGAAAGCGTTGCCGGCAGTTGCGCCCTGCAGGGATGCGCCGTAGCCGCCGCTTTTTACGGCGTTGATGATGTCATCGGCATGGAGAGCAGTCTCGTCATATTCCACCACCATGCTGTTTTTCAAAAGATTTACACTGACGGTATCGATGCCTTCCAATTTCCGCACTGCCTTTTCCACATGGGCAGAGCAGGCGGAACAGGTCATGCCCGTCACGTCGAATTTTTGTTTCAAATCGGAACACCTCCGTTGATTTTTTGGTTAGTTGAAGAAAACTCCTTAGGGTAAAGTATAGACCTTTTTCTGACATAAGTCAACAAAGCCGTGATGCAGTCACATAGAGATATTTTCTCAAAAAATATAGATCCTACTCTTTTGGGATATTTATTTTTATGCTAGACTAGAATCAGAATGGAGGGATTATGATGAGAGAAGGAAGGCCAATGCGCAGAAAAGACAGGCTGGTTTCGGAAGAAAAAGCCAGAGAGATTATAGAAAATGCAGAATACGCCATTTTTATGACAGCCGACAAAGAAGGGCAGCCCTATGGCGTTGCTGTTTCCCATGTGATGGATGGGGATCAGGTGTATTTCCACTGCGCCGCCAATGTGGGCAGAAAAATCGAAAATATCAAGGCAAACAATAAAGTCTGTATGACTTTTGTTGGCAAAACCTATGTGGACGAAGAAAACTATACCCATCGTTATGAAAGCGTCATCGCAGAAGGCATTGCAGTTATCGTGGAGGACAGGGAGGAAAAATACCATGCCCTGCAGCTGATTACCAAAAAATACGCCCCTGCATCTTTTAAAGATTCTGAGGCGTATATCCTGCCAAAAATGGACATTACCGGCGTTGTCCGCGTGGATCTGCAGACCCTGTCCGGCAAGGTGAATGCGCGCTGATATTCCGGCATACAAAAAAGGCTTAGACCCTTTGGTCTAAGCCTTGATTTTTTATTGCAGGATATATACGGGAACGTTTCTTACGCCCCAGCTGAATGCTTCTCCTTTTGTAGCATAGCAAACATCAATACGATTGCCTTTGATAGCACCACCTGTATCCTGTGCCACTGCTACGCCGTAACCGGGAATGTAAACCTTTGTGCCCAGGGGGATCACTCTGGGGTCTACTGCGATTACGCCCTTTTTCGCTGCTGTGCCTGTGGCTGTTACGCCGTTACAGCCTGCGTCATAAGGAGTGTAAGCAGTTACCTTCGCGCTGATCTGTTTTGTGTAAGCATGGCCGTCGATCATACCTGTTGTGCCATATTCTACGATTTTATTCTGTACGGGAGTTGTTACCTTTTCTTCTACGAACTTTGTTTCGATCAGTTCGTTGCCATGGTAAATTTCTTTGCTGATGATGGAAGAAACGCCGTTCTGGCCTTCCTGTACCACTTTCTTTTTGCCGATTTCCATTTTGGGGTTGGCACGTTCGATGGTTTTAAAGGGGACTTCTTTTGTTTCTGCCACTGTTTTTTCTGTAACAGATGTCAGAGAAAGGGTCATCATCGCTTCGATGGGGTCGCTTTTTTTAGCGTCATTCAGAATATAGTCTGTGTCGATGGTGTTTTCCATATCTTCCAGCAGCTCGCCCACAGTTTCCTTATCTGTGGAAACCATTCTGGGAGCACCGTCGATGTTGATTACTACTGATTGCATATTCGCTTTGCTGTAAGCAGATGCTGTTCCGCAGCCGATTACCAATATAAATACTACGATAGCAAATACTCTAAGATGTGTTTTCATTTTTACCTCCTTGAACGAGCCGTACTGCCTTGTGAGTGGGAAAGCAGGGGATTTCGCTCCTGTCGTTATTACATGATAGACATTAGATTTTATGCCTTTCTCCTGTCCCTGAATGGGGGACAGTCGCAGTCGTATTTACACGGGGAGTCGTCACTTCCGCATAATGTTTACGCTTTCAAATTTTGACTGCAAAAAATAAAGACATATCGTTCTGATACATCTTTATTCTTTCTACAGTCAATATATTAACACATTTGTAACAATTACGCAACCTTTTTTAAAAACTTGGTACTATTTCTTCAAAATTTTGTATACAAAATTTGAAAAATTACAGCTTTTTGTTACTTGAAAAATAAGGTCATTGCATTGTTTTTGGTAATTTCTGATACATTTTCTGGAGTTACACCTTTAATTTCGGCAATTTTGTCCACAACATATTTTAAATTTCTGGAATCGTTTCGTTTTCCTCTGTTTGGCACCGGGGAAAGATAAGGGCAGTCGGTTTCGATGAGGATGCTTTCCAGAGGGATGGCCTCCACCACTTCCACCAGTTTTTTTGCATTGGGGAAGGTAACGACACCGCCAACGCCGATGTGGAAGCCCATTTTCACATATTCCTTCGCCATTTCCGCAGAGCCGGAGTAGCAGTGGATGGAACCGCGGCGCACCTTGGAACGTTCGATGATATCGAAGGTATCCTGAGATGCTTCACGGGAATGGATGACAACGGGAAGCCCTGTTTCCTCCGCCAGTCTCAGCTGCTGGATGAACCAGAACCGCTGGAATTCACGGGGGTGGGTATCATAGTAGTAATCCAGACCGATCTCGCCGATGGCAACAACTTTTTTGTGTTCGCTCAGTTTTCTCAGCTTGTCGATGGTCTGAGAGGACATATCATAGAGTTCATGGGGGTGTACGCCGACGGCAGCGTAGATATAGTCATATTTTTCAGCCATGCGTACGCTCGTTTCAGAGCTTTTCACATCGCAGCCGATATTGATGACATGACTTACCCCACAAGCAGGGAGAAGCTCCCGCAGGAGCTCCTCTCTATCTTCTTTGAATCTCTTATCGTCATAATGGGCGTGGGATTCAAAATATTCCATATTAGCTGATTGCGCTGCCGCTTTCGAAGTTTTCGTCCAGTGTTGTCAGGATAGACAGTTTGCCGTCGCTGTCTTCTGCACACAGGATCATACCCTGGCTGATTTCGCCCATCATTTTTCTGGGAGCCAGATTGTAAGCAACCACAACGCGTTTGCCAACCAGTTCGCCGGGGGCGTAGCTGCCTTTGATGCCGGAGAAGATGACTCTTTCTTCTTCGCCGAATTTTACTACGTTTCTCAGCAGCTTTTTGGATTTGGGCACTTCTTTGGATTCAATGACTTCGCCCACTTTCAGCTGCACTTTGCAGAAGTCATCGATGGTGATTTCTGCGGGATATTCGGGTTCTTCATGTGCGGGAGCCTTTGCTTCCTCTTTCTTGGGTTCTTCTTCTTTTTTCGCCTGATTTGCAATGGATGTTGCCTGAGATGCTTTGATGGCAGCTTCCAGTTCAGCCAGTTCTTTCTTCATATCAATACGAGGGAACAGGGTTTCACCTTTCTGAACTGCCAGTTCGGCAGGCAGAACGCCCCATGTTTTTGTTGTTTCCCATTCTGTCATTTCTGCGGGAATATTCAGCTGTTCCCAGATTTTTGCGGGAGTCAGAGGCATGAAGGGCTGGATCAGGATGGAAACGATACGGATGGATTCTGCAACGTTGTACAGGGCATTTGCCAGTTCACCTTTTTTGGATTCATCCTTGCACAGTACCCAAGGCTGTGTTTCGTCGATATATTTGTTTGTTCTGCGGATCAGGTTCCAGATTTCAACCAGTGCGTCGGAGAACAGCATGTTGTCCATTTTTTCTTCCACAACGGGAATGACGGATGCTGCCATTGCTTTCAGGTCTGCGTCGAATGCGGATTCTACTCTGTCTGCGGGCAGTTTGCCGCCGAAGTATTTTTCGATCATACCGCATGTTCTGGAAACCAGGTTGCCCAGGTCGTTTGCCAGGTCGGAGTTGATGCGCTGGATCAGTGCTTCGTTTGTGAAGTTGCCGTCCTGACCGAAAGCGATTTCTCTCAGCAGGAAGTAACGGATGGCGTCTACGCCGTATTTTTCGCACAGAACAACGGGATCAACCACGTTACCAACGGATTTGGACATTTTACCGCCGTTGATAACCAGCCAGCCGTGACCGAATACTTTCTTGGGCAGAGGCATGTTCAGGGCCATCAGCATTGCAGGCCAGATGATGGCATGGAAACGAACGATTTCCTTACCCACTACATGTACATCTGCGGGCCAGTATTTCTGGTAGTCTGCATCGTTTTCGCTGCCCCAGCCCATAGCTGTGATATAGTTGGACAGCGCATCGATCCAAACGTATACGATGTGCCCGGGATCGAATTCTACAGGTACGCCCCATTTAAAGGAAGTACGGGAAACAGCCAGATCTTCCAGACCGGGTTTCAGGAAGTTTGCGATCATTTCGTTCTGACGTGTGTTGGGCTGCAGGAATTCGGGATTTTCTTCATAATATTTGATGATCTTGTCGCCGTATTCGGACAGTTTGAAGAAGTAGCTTTCTTCTTTTAAGAGCTCTACATCACGGCCGCAGTCGGGGCATTTGCCGTCTTTCAGCTGTGTTTCTGTGAAGAAGGATTCGCAGGGAGTGCAGTACCAGCCTTCGTAGGAGGATTTGTAGATATCGCCCTGATCGTACAGCTGTTTGAAGATTTTCTGAACGGCTTTGATGTGGTAATCGTCTGTGGTACGGATGAATCTGTCATAGGAAATTTCCATCAGTTTCCACAGGTCTTTGATGCCGGCTACCACTTTGTCTGTGTAAGCTTTGGGTGTCATCCCCTGGCTGGATGCGATTCTTTCGATTTTCTGACCATGCTCGTCTGTCCCTGTCAGGAACATAACGTCATAGCCGCGCAGTCTTTTGTAACGAGCCATTGTGTCAGTTGCTACTGTGCAGTAGGAATGACCGATGTGCAGTTTATCACTGGGATAGTAAATAGGTGTGGTAATATAGAATTTTTCTTTCGCCACGATGATCTCTCCTTTTTTCGCTAAACTTAAAAGTCCGTCCTTTCAAACGAAAGGACGGACAAATTTGCCGTGTTACCACCTAACTTCGTTTTTCCCTCGCGGAAAAAACCTCTGCGGGTATGGAAAAATACCCAATCTCTGTAACGGGAGAACCCGTCGCAGCCTAGCGTTCTTTTGAACATTCGGTGCGAAGCTCCAAGGCCATCTTCGGTGATTCTTCTGCGCCCCTTTCCAGCTGCCGGGGTTCTCTGTCAGCAGAAGGAGAACACCTACTCTCCTTTTCTTAGCTGTTTTCCTAATAAAAAATATTTTACTATAGTTTCTCCGTTTCTGTCAACGGATACGTGGAAAAAAGCAGCATTTATAAGGAAAGAAAAAACTCCTTCCCAAAGGGAAGGAGCGAAAGAGCATTATTTTTTTGCTTTGTCTTTTGCTTTCTGGGATTCTTTCTGCATGGTGCGTGTTGCGCTGGCAGCAATTTTTTCGCCGAAAGTCTTTTTCTTCTTGTCTTCCAGATTCATACCTGTGATACCAACGATGTACATGCCGGCCAGTTCCACTTTTACGTTTTTCTTTACAGGCATTACGTTGTATACGGGTTTGTCACACATCAGTGTAACGATCTGAGGGCCAACCTTTGCGCGTACCAGAAAAGCTTTACGAGCTTTTGCTTTTTTGGGCAGCTGATCAAAAACTGCTTTGGGCATGTTGGATGCGGAAGGTTTTTCGTTTCTCTTGTCGATCACGAAGATCTGTACGGTTTGACGGTTTGCATCGATGAAATCCTGTGCCTGAATCATCTGACCCATTGCCTTTCTGTTCATGCGGTAGGCAAAGAAAATACCAATTGCCAGCAGGACAATGATGATGATCATAATATCAGAAGCGTTCAAAATAGTTCCTCCTTTATAAAAGCGTGTAAAACAAAATGTTTCACAGATAATTTTTCACGTCAAATTATTTTACCATCGTTTTTCCATTTAGGGAAGGGAAATTCATGATTTTTTTCGATTTTTTTCATAAAAAGGGCGGTTGCAACCATCTTTCAATCGGGGTATACTAAAAAAATAAAAATTCTATGATTTTTTGAATGGAAGAAAGGAGGAGGGATATGGTAGATGGTTTTATCAACTGGCTGATTTTGATCGGATTGATCATTTTGGTGGGAAATATCATCCTGTCCGGCCTGATCGTGTTTTTTGAACGCAGAAATCCCTCCAGCACATGGGCATGGCTTCTGGTGCTGCTGTTTGTTCCGGTTCTGGGGTTTATTATCTATATGGTTTTCGGGCGCAACAGCAGGCGAGAGAAGATGTTTTTGAAGAAGGAAGAATATGATCGTTCTGTTTACCATAACGACGTGGAATCGGTACGGAAAAACAGGGAACAGAAACAGATCATCCGCAATAATGAGCCACTGATCGAAAATGCTCATGTGACGGATCTGGTGCATATGCATTTGAACAGCGGCAGCTGGCTGACGTTTAACAATCAGATCGATTATTTTAACAACGGGAAAGATAAATTTGATGCTCTCATCGAAGATATCCGCAAGGCCAAAAAGCATATCCATCTGGAATATTATATCTGGCGGGGAGATGACCTCGGAGCCCGTTTGGTAGATGAATTGGCGAAAAAGGCGGCAGAGGGCGTAGAAGTTCGTGTGCTGTATGACGGCATTGGCAATTCCCTTCTGCCCAAGTATTTCTTTGATAAACTCCGTGATGCCGGCGGCTATACAGCTGCCTTCCTGCCTCGCTTTATCGTTCGTCTGAATTACCGTAATCATCGCAAGCTTGCCATCATCGATGGGGAGATCGGTTATATCGGCGGCTTTAATGTGGGGGACGAATATCTGGGCATCACCAAACGATACGGCCCATGGAGAGATACCCATCTGCGGTTCAGGGGTGATGCCGTAGATCAGATGCAGATGCGTTTTATCAAGGACTGGAATTTTACCGCTAAAAAAGGGAAAGTAGACATCAGCGAATATTATTTCCCTGCCAGAGAGCAGTTTGACGGGGTGGCGACCCAGATTGTTTCCAGCGGCCCCGATACCAAATGGAACAATGTCCGCAACGGCTTCTTTAAAATGATGAATGAAGCGGAAAGCCATATTTATCTGACCACACCGTATTTTGTGCCCGATGACGGCATTTTTGAGTCACTGCGGGTGGCGGCTCTGTCGGGGCTGGATGTCCGGATCATTATTCCCGGCAATCCTGACCATTTCTTCGTTTACTGGGCAAGTATGTCCTATCTGGGGGAACTTTTGGAGGCAGGCGTAAAGGTATATCAGTATGAAAGAGGGTTTATCCATGCCAAAGTGCTGACCATTGACGGCAAGGTGGCAACGGTAGGCTCTGCCAATATGGATATCCGCAGCTTTGTGCTGAATTTTGAGGTGAATGCATTTTTATATGAGGAAGGCATTACACAGCTGTTGGAAGAAGAATTTCAAAATGATCTGCGCTCCTGCGTGGAAATTACAAAAGAATGGTATCAACGCCGCAGATGGTGGTTTAAAGTACACGAGGCAGTGGCGAGACTTGTGTCGCCTATGTTATGAGGAGGATTTTTATGGAACATTTGAATGGTATCGGGTATGAGGTGGAGCGGAAGGTATCCTTTCTGCAGATTGACTGTAATAGCTGCATGACCCCTGCGGCCCTGCTTTCTCAGCTGCAGGAAATGGCCATTCTCCATTCCGATTCCCTTGGCTATACCATCGACTATATGCTGGAACATCAGTGGTTCTGGTCTGTGGTGAACTGGCACCTGAAACTGTACCGTATGCCGAAGTACGGTGAAAAAATCACCATCCAGACGTGGAATGATAAATGTGCCCGTTTTCAGGCAAACAGAAGCTTTTATGTCTTTGATGAAGCCGAGAGTAAAATTCTGGACGGCATTTCCCGCTGGGTGTTTATGGATCTGGCAAAACGCAGACCCACCAATGTGCCCGCAGACATGCCCCCGAAATATTACAGTGGTAAGGAAGCGGCTATCCCCGATGAGAAATTCATCCTGCCCAAGGAACCGGAGGGCGAATTGCTTTCCGAAAGGGCAATAACAGTCACAAGAAGGGATACGGACACCAATAACCATGCCAATAACGTGAAATATCTGGAATGGGTTATGGATGATATCCCCGATGAAATTTATGTGGATATGGCACTGAAGGATATCCGCATTGTTTACCGCAAGGAATGTATGCGGGGTGACGTCATCCATGTCAAAACCTATGCGAGGGATACGGAAGCGGGTAAGACCGTGGATTCCTTCCTTTATGAAGGGAAAACTGTGGTGGCACAGGTCATCACCGAATGGGAATGACCCTTGCCGTTACTGTGAGCAAAAGCTGGCTGGGGGCATAGAAAAGCCAGATCAGCCGAGGATTAGGGGTGTGGAAATAGCCCCACGCCACAGTAAGGTCGCAGCAAAGAAAGAGAAACAACCCGAAGAGGTACAGCTTTTTGGAACAGGAAGGCTGTACTTTTTTCATTGCCAGATTTATATGGAGAAAAAACAGAAGGGCATAGCAGATGCCAAGCAGGGGCAGGGGAAACAGCAAGGCCAAAGGGAAAATAAAAATTGTCCCAATGGGGAAAGGCTGCATACGCAGGTTTTGCAGATAAGCGATTTGAACGAGAAGGAAGAAGGACAAACCGGCGGCGTAGTTTTCTGTGAAAAGCAGAAAATAATCGGCAGTCAGGGTAAACAGGGCGGCCATGGGCAGTCCTTGCCAAAAGGAAAGCAGAAAGCAAAAGAATATCCAGAGAAAACACAGTTCATCCATGGGCACAAAACCAACTCCTTTTTGATATTGTGCCCGAAAAGAGAAAAACAGCCATCGAAAATCGATGGCTGTTATTTTTTACGGGGATAGGGTTTTGATTCGTCGGTCAGTTCTAAAAGGTAGTCTATGCTGGTATCGAAGAAAAGGGCGAGTTTTCTGAGGGTATCCATGGGGATATTGATTTTGCCCCGTTCATAATCGGAATAGGTGGTCTGTGCCACATTTAGAAGCTCGGCCATTTTCTGTTGGGAAATATCTCTGTCTTCTCTGAAATCTCTTAATCGTTGCAGCATACACTCATCCGTATGATTATCTTTTATCATCTGTTTTACGTTCATAGGGTTCAGAACAATTTGTAAGTCCGAGTAAATAATCGGTGCTGGTATTATGGAACAATGCCAGACGAATTAAAATTTGTGTGGGAATATCAACTTCGCCGCGCTCATAATTACTGTAAATGCGCTGACTGCAATGGAGAATTTCTGCCATTTGTGTTTGGGTCATATCTTTATCTTCTCTTAAATCTCTGATTCT
>CALFPN010000060.1 GCA_937919015.1 uncultured Clostridia bacterium | reverse complement strand
TCTTACAGTGCGGAGCCATTCATATTTTCTGCGAAAATATTCATGTGTTTGCTACGCAAACAGGGCTGAAACAGAATTTCGTCATGCAAGCATGCCCAAATTCCGTTCTATCCCATCTTTTCTCCGCTTAAATCAGACCGTTCTGAATTCTTGCGGCTGTGTTACAGTTTTTCATCAGCATGGCAATGGTCATCGGCCCTACGCCCCCCGGCACAGGTGTGATGGCACCAGCCACTTCTTTCACGTTCTCAAAGTCCACGTCGCCGCACAGTTTGCCTTCGGCGTTGCGATTCATACCGACGTCAATGATGATCGCACCTTCTTTTACCATATCCGCCGTTACTGTGTTCACCTTGCCGGTTGCGCTGACAATGATTTCTGCCCCCCGACAGATACCGGCCAGATCCTTTGTTTTGGAATGACAAATGGTAACAGTACCGTTCTCCTGCATCAACAGCATAGCCACAGGCTTACCTACAATATTGCTTCTGCCAATAACGACACAATTTTTGCCCGCGATAGAATAGCCGCTGCGTTTGATCAGTTCAATGATACCAGCGGGTGTGCAGGGCAGGAAGCCCTTTGCGCCTGTGTGCAGATAACCTACATTCACAGGGTGGAAACAATCCACATCCTTATCGGGGCTGATGGCCATGATAACTTTTCTGTCATCAATGTGTTTGGGCACAGGCATCTGAACCAGAATGCCGTGTACACTTTGATCTGCATTCAGTTCATCAATTAGTTTCAGCAGTTCTTCCTCTGTGGTTGTCTCAGGCAGCACATGAGAAACAGAACGGATACCTACAGCTGCGCAAGCCTTTTCCTTATTGCTTACATATACCTTGGAAGCGGCGTTATCGCCGACCAGAACAACAGCCAGACAGGGTTCGATGCCCTTCTCTTTCAGAGCTGCTGCTTCTTCTGCCGCTTCTGCCTTGATTTCCGCGGAAATCAGTTTGCCATCAATCAATTGTGCTTTCATCTCAAATTGCTCCTTCGTTCAAGTTGGGACGAAGAATCAGAACAGACCTACTACGTTGCCGTCTTCGTCAATATCAATATTCAGTGCTGCAGGTTTTTTAGGCAGACCGGGCATTGTCATAATATCACCCAAAAGAACTACGATAAAGCCTGCACCAGCGGAAATGCGAATTTCTTTTACTGTTACTTCGAAACCTTCGGGACGACCCAGAACCTTGGGATCATCGGACAGGGAGTACTGTGTTTTTGCAATACAAACGGGTAAATGGTTGAAGCCCAGTTTGTCGATCTGCGCCAGTGTTTTCTTCGCTGCTGCGGAGAAGTTTACATTGCCTGCACCGTAAATTTCTTTACATACTTTGTTTACCTTTTCCACAATGTTCAGTTCGTCTTCATACAGGAATTTGAAATTGCTTTCTTTTGTTTCCAGTGTTTCCAGAACTTTTTCAGCCAGAGCTTTGCCGCCTTCGCCGCCTTCTGCCCATACTCTTGCTACTGCAAAGGTAGCACCCATCGCTTCGCATCTTTCTTTTACATATGCAACTTCTGCATCTGTATCCGCTACGAAGTGGTTCAAAGTTACAACAACGGGAACACCATATTTCTGGATGTTTTCGATGTGTTTTTCCAGATTTACGAAACCTTTTGCCAGTGCATCCAGATTTTCATTGGACAGGTCAGCTTTTGCAACGCCGCCATTGTATTTCAGCGCACGTACGGTTGCTACCAGAACAACTGCGTCAGGTTTGATGCCTGCTTTGCGGCACTTGATATCAAAGAATTTTTCAGCACCCAGGTCAGCACCGAAGCCTGCTTCTGTTACAACGTAATCAGCGATTTTCATCGCTGTTTTTGTTGCTTTTACAGAGTTACAGCCATGGGCAATATTCGCGAAGGGACCGCCGTGGATGATTGCCAGTGTGTTTTCCAGTGTCTGCACCACGTTGGGCTGCAGGGCATCTTTCAAGAGAACTGTCATCGCACCGTCTGCACCAACCATCTTTGCTGTTACGGGTTCGTCGTCATATGTGTAGCCAACAATAATCTGACCCAGCATTTCTTTCAGCTGTTTCAGATCGTTTGCCAGACAGAAAATAGCCATGATTTCAGATGCTACTGTGATCTGGAATGCATCTTCTCTGGGTACGCCGTTTACTTTGCCGCCCAGACCGGAGATCACGTTTCTCAGCTGTCTGTCGTTCAGGTCAACGCAGCGTTTCCAAGCGATCTTTCTGGGGTCGATGTTCAGTTCGTTGCCCTGCTGGATGTGGTTGTCCACCATGGATGCCAGCAGATTGTTTGCTGTTGTGATGGCATGCAGGTCACCTGTGAAGTGCAGGTTGATATCTTCCATGGGAACCACCTGTGCATAGCCGCCGCCGGCTGCGCCGCCTTTTACGCCCATGCAGGGGCCCAGAGAGGGTTCACGCAGACATGTGATGGCATTTTTGCCCATTTTCTGCAGAGCCTGTGTCAGACCGATGGTCACTGTTGTTTTGCCTTCACCGGCAGGTGTGGGGTTCACCGCAGTCACCAGAATCAGTTTTGCATCTTTGTTGTCTTTGATTTCGTTGAAGTATTTGTCGCTGATTTTGCCTTTGTATTTGCCGTAGCAATCAATGTATTCTTCGGGAATACCTGCTTTTTTTGCTACTTCCAGAATGTGTTCCATTTTACATTCCTGTGCGATCTGTAAGTCTGTTTTAAACATTATAAAACTCCTCTCTGCTTGGTGTCTTCGCACCGTTCACAATACTGGTTAATTTGATACTAGTGTTGGTCGGCTTCTCTGTCGGCATTCCCAATTCGTATGATTGCAAGCAATCATACTCATGTCTGGCGGCGTTTTCAACGCCCCCTTTCTTCCCCTTTGGTGAAGAAAGAAAACGGCTATGCCGTTTTTTGCCAACAAAAAATACCGCACCAATCCAAGCATCATTGCCCAGACGGTCGGCATTCGAACAGTCATACTCCATGTGGTTTCTTCCACTTCCGTCAGTCATATGACCCTATGTTGATGGTACTATACAGGACGGTTTTTGTCAATGTACAAAAACAAAAAAAGCACCGATAAAAATACCGATGCTTTTATAGACTATTTTTTATTTAGATTTCTTCCGGAACAGAACCCGTCATTTCTTCCCATTCCGATTTTGTAATCAGAACTTTTCTGGGCTTACTGCCTTCTTCCGGGCCAACAATGCCATGTCTTTCCAGATCATCCATCAGCCTTGCCGCACGGTTATAACCAATGCGGAACTGTCTTTGCAGCATGGAAACAGAGGCTTTTTCCTTCTCCAGAATCAGATCCACCGCCTGAGAGAAGAATTCATCGGAATCCTCCACATCACCGCCGCCCTTTGCCGTGGATGTAATCTGGTCAATGGTTTCCTGCGTATAGTAAGGTTTGCTGCTCTTTTTCAAGAAATCAACAATGGCCTCCACCTCCTGATCGGTAACGAAAGCCCCCTGCAAACGGGAAGGTTTGCTCTGTCCCTGTGGATAGAACAGCATATCGCCCTTACCCAGCAGTTTTTCCGCACCAACCATATCCAAAATGGTTCTGGAATCAATGCCGGAGGAAACGGCAAAGGCCAGTCTGGAAGGGATATTTGCCTTGATCACCCCTGTGATGACGTCAACAGAAGGACGCTGTGTGGCAATGATCAGGTGCATCCCTGCGGCACGGGCCATCTGGGCCAATCGGCAAATAGCATCTTCCACTTCCCCGGGAGCCGCCATCATCAGGTCGGCCAATTCGTCGATGATGATAACGATCTGAGGCATTTTGCCCTTTTCGTCCCCCTTCTCTTCCATCATTTTATTGAAGCCCTTGATATCACGGACACCATGGGCCGCAAAATCATTGTATCTCTGCAGCATTTCTCTGACCGCCCAATTCAAGGCAGAAGATGCCTTTTTGGGGTCTGTTACAACAGGGATCAAGAGATGAGGAATACCATTATATACGCTCAGTTCCACCACTTTCGGGTCAACCAAGAGCAGCTTCACCTCTTTGGGATCTGCTTTATACAGGATACTTGTAATCAGCGTATTGATGCAGACAGACTTACCACTGCCTGTGGCACCGGCAATCAGCAGGTGCGGCATTTTTGCGATATCCGTCACAACGGGGTTGCCCGCAATATCCTGCCCCAGTGCAAAAGCCAGTTTCGAAGGATGTTCCTTGAAGGCATCACTTTCCAGCAAGGTCCTCATATAAACGGACTGGGTCTCTTTATTGGGCACTTCAATCCCCACCGCCGCCTTACCGGGGATGGGTGCTTCGATTCTGATGCCGCTGGCCGCCAGATTCAAGGCAATATCATCGGCCAGATTTACGATCTTGCTTACTTTCACGCCCTGACTGGGAGAAAGTTCATATCTGGTCACCGTAGGGCCTTTGGAAATCTGAATAACCTTCGCGTCCACGCCAAAGCTTTTCAGCGTAGATTCCAGTTTTCTCGCATTCTCGATCATTTCAGAACGATTTCCGCTGCTGCCCATCTGAGGGTCTGCCCCCAACAGATCAATGGGAGGATAAATATACGGCTTTTCAACCTCCACAGGTGCTGCAGGGATCTCTGCTTCTGCCGGTTCCGCTTTTTCTTCTTTTGCAGGCGATGCAGGACTGCTTTCTTCAGCTTTTTCCATTTCTTCTGCCATCTCTGCAGCCGGTTCTTCCTGCAGTTCTTCCATATCCGCCATTTCAATGATCGGAATGTCATCTTCCGCCGGTTCTGCCTTTCTTGCAGGCATCATCGTTGCTTCATCTACCCCCGCAATGTCGATGATCGGTGCCGCTTCATCGATTTTTGGCAGTTCAAATGCAGGCTCTTCCTGCTTCATTTCTTCTGCTGCCCCTTCCTGCGGTTCCAGCTCTTCCTTCATCTGCACCGCTTTCAGCGCAGAATCCGCCATCCTAGACGCCGCCGCCTTCATGGCATTGCCAGAGGTTTCCGCCACATATTTTTCCGCCGCCGCCTTCAAATTGGCTTCTTTTTCCCTTTCTTTTACAAAATCAAAAATCGGTTCTCGTTTTTTTGTTTCCAGATTCGCAGGTTTCTTCTGAAAAATTGTTTCCTGCACATAGGGTACTTCTTCCCCAGTGCTTTCGTGCAATTCAATATTAAAATCCTCTTTGGACATCGTTTTCTTGCGGCGTTCTTCTTTTTTCGCCAAACGCTCCGCTTCCACCAGTTCCTGCTGGCGAATTCGTTCCGCTTTGTTTTTAATTTTTTCGTTTCTTACCTTTTTTCTTGCCTTACAATGGGCATTGGCGTCCCCAATGGCATGAAAGAAGGATTTTCCCGTTGCCATCACAACAGAAATAATCCCCACTGCCAGCAAAATAATGGCACTGCCCAAAGTATCCAGTGCCGTATGCAGACCGCTGCCGATCAGACCGCCAAACAGACCGCCGTTGGAAAAAGTACCTTCCCCATATAACTTCCCGCAATACTTCACAAAGGCCATATTCGCATCTCTGTTTATGGGGTTAATAATCTGCGCCGCTGATGAGAGCGTCAATAAAAACAGGAATGCCCCGATGGCTCGAACCACAGGATATTTCTTTTCTTCGCTGACCAGCATCCAGATGCAGAAAAGTACCATAAAAACAGGCAGTAAAAGACCACCGAAGCCAAAGAGTCCTTTCACAAAGGCACTGATGAGCCCGCCGATAATCCCCATTTTATCCGTCAGCAGGCTGACAAATACGATGATCGAGACCACAATAATCAACAGTAATATCACTTCATCCAGAAGGCTGTCCCCAAAACGGGCAGGCTGCGCATTTACTTTCGTGGTTTCCTTTTTCTTGGTTTCCGTCTTTTTTTCACTGCTCTTTGCGGGCTTCGTTCCCGTCGCTTTTTTTGCAGTGGTTTTGGCAGGCGTTTTTCTTGTTTTCTGTTCCGCCAAATCTCTCACCTCGTCTATATTCATATCATAAGATAAAATTTTCTAACGCTTTATTATAGCATAAGTTTCTTTTGCAAGCAAATATCCCTTACGCTACCATAACGCAAGGGATATTTGCTACTCTTATTCTTTTTTCGACAGGGAAAGAGCTGCTACCGTTCCCAGAATCAACACAAACCCCATAAAATCCATACTATGAAAATCTGCCCCCAGAAACACCAGAGAAACGATGACCGCCACAATAGGTTCAATCATCCCCAAGAGGCTGCCCATAAAGGGCCCTACAATGCTGACCCCCTTCAGATACAAAGAAAAGGCCACCGCTGTGCCGATGATAATGACCCCTGCCGTTGCCAGAACCGTTCCTTGATCGAAAACAACCTCATATGTCCAAGGGCGCACAAGGATGAGCATCACCATACCCGCCAGAAACATGGCATAGCCCACAACGGCATACACACCGTATTTTCTCAATAAATCACCGGAAAGCAGATTATACGCCGCCGCAGAAGCCGCCGCCCCCAGCCCGAAAACCAACGCCAATAGGGTGAGGGTCATGCTGCGAATATCCCCATGGGTACTCAGGAGGAACACCCCCAGCAGGGCACAGAAAATGGCCGCCGTCTCGAATGGTTTCGGCAAACGTTTTTGCTTCAGGCAAACGATTGCCAGAATGATGAGCGGAGCCAAGGATTGCAGCACCGTTGCCGTTCCTGCGTTGGAATACTGTATAGCCGCGAAGTAGGTATACTGGCAGGTCAGCATACCGCCGATAGAAAAGGCCAGCAGATGCTTTTTATCCACAGGATCTTTCCAGATATCCCCCATTTTCTTCTTTGTCAACAGAAACCCCAGAACCATAAGCAAAATGCCTGCAAAGACCAGTCGCATAGTCACCAGCCATTCCGCCGTAATTCCTTTTTCCTGAAATAAATATTGTCCAAAACAGCCGGAAAGCCCCCAGCACGCCCCGCCAGAGAGGGTGATCCAGATACCAGCTGTAGGATTTTCTTTCACGTTCATAAAAATCCACCTCGGGCATAAGAATACTACAAATCCATTTCTTTTTCAACAAAAGAAAACCCACCCTCGAAGGAGAGTGGGTCAAATATTCCTATGTAAGTGAATTAGATCACATAGCCGTTTGCTTTCAGTGCAGCAACCATTTCTTCGTAGTGAGCTTTGTTTCTTGTTTCAACAGCAACATCTACAACTACGTTAGATACAGCTACGCCTTTTGCTCTTCTGTTGTGGTGAACATCCAGAATGTTTGCGCCTGTTTCGGAGATGATCTGCAGCAGCTGGATCAGCTGACCGGGTTTATCTGCCATCATTACAGAGAATTCAGCAATTCTGCCGTTTTCCTGCAGACCTTTGTCGATGATTCTGTCCAGAACGTTAACGTCTACGTTACCACCGGAAACAACGCATACAACGTTTTTGCCAGCCAGATCAACTTTGTTTGTCATAGCAGCAGCTACGGAAACAGCACCGGCACCTTCAGCTACCATTTTGTGTTTTTCCAGCAGCATCAGGATTGCGGAAGCAATTTCAGCTTCTGTTACTGTTACAACGCCGTCAACATATTTCATGCAAGCTTCGAATGTCAGGTCGCCGGGTTCTTTTACAGCAATACCGTCAGCCATTGTTGCTACGCTAGCCAGTTTTTCGATTTTCTTGTGTTCTACGGACTGTTTCATGGAAGGAGCACCTGCTGCCTGCACGCCGTATACTTTGCAGTTGGGGTTGATTGCTTTTACAGCTGTTGCGATACCAGCGATCAGACCGCCGCCGCCGATAGGAACCAGAATCACTTCTGCTTCGGGCAGTTTTTCCAGAATTTCCAGAGCTACTGTACCCTGACCAGCCATAACGTATTCATCATTGAAGGGATGCAGGAATGTGTAGCCGTGTTCTTTCTGCAGTTCTACTGCTTTTGCAGCTGCATCATCGTATACGCCGGGAACCAGAACAACTTCTGCGCCATAGCTCTTTGTTGCTTCTACTTTAGCCAGAGGAGCACCTGCGGGCATGCAGATAGTAGCTTTGATACCTTTTTTCTGTGCGGACAGAGCTACGCCCTGTGCGTGGTTACCTGCGGAGCAAGCGATTACACCTTTTGCAGCTTCTTCATCTGTCAGGCTGTTTGTTTTTACATAAGCACCTCTCAGTTTGAAGGAACCTGTCAGCTGCATATTTTCACATTTGATATATACATTTGCGTTGGGGTTGATAAAAGCGGATTCGTACATAGGTGTTACTCTAGCTACGCCATCCAGTGTTTTTTTTGCTTCCTGAATCATTTCCA
>CALFPN010000059.1 GCA_937919015.1 uncultured Clostridia bacterium | reverse complement strand
TTCATCATATGGCGATAAAGGATGGAGGCAGCGATGAGAGAAATGCAGTCGACAATAGGCTGCACCCACATACATCCGTACAGAGGGAAGATACCGTCCATCAGAAACAGCAGAGGTACATCCAGTACGCCTTTGCGAAGGATGGATACGATGAGAGCTTCTCTGACCTTACCCATGGCCTGAAACTGAATGGTCATGGGGTAACAGAATGCCATGAAAGGCATCGCAAGCACCATACGCCGCAGAAATGTTGCGCCATAGGAGATCGTCTGTTGGTCGGAAATAAAAAGGGACGTCAGCTGTGGTGCGAAGGTTTCGTAAACAAAAACACAAAGCAGAGCAAAGCCAACGGAAATGGCTGTGCCAAAACGGAATGCATCCTGTCTGCGGTGTTCATTACCTGCACTGTGATTATAGGCCAGTAAAGGAAGAAGTCCATTGGCTACCCCGATGGAGAAATACAGAGGCAGCTGATCCAGTTTTTTTACGATGCCGAGGGCAGCAGTGGCTTCAGTAGCATATTTTGCTACAAAGGCAGACTGAGCGGCTACAGCAACGACGGTCAGCCCGTATTGCAGAGCGGAAGGGAATCCGATGGAGAGGATCTCCTTCAGATGTTTTGTGGTCTGTTTCAGGTGAACAGGGCGGATATTTAGAATGGTGTCCTGTTTTCTGCCATACAGATACAGCAGGAAATAAATCATGGATGCCAGATTGGACAGAGCCGTTGCAACACCGGCACCAACAACGCCCATGCCGAGAAATTGCGGCAGGATGAAAACAGGGTCTAAAATGATATTCAAGATACCCCCGAGAGAAATGCCGAAGGATGCAGATGCTGCAGCACCTTCGGAGCGTACCAGATTGGCAAGCAGGGTGTTCATAATGGTAGGGATGCCGCCGAAAACGACCACCCATCTGGCGTAACGAAGACAGAAGGAATACGTTGCTTCTGTGGCACCGCAGAGGGTCAGGATAGGCTTGGCAAATAGCAGGAAGAACAGAGAAAAGCACAGTGCTGACAGAA
>CALFPN010000058.1 GCA_937919015.1 uncultured Clostridia bacterium | reverse complement strand
AGGTCACAGAAAAGCAATATAACAAGATGGAATTTATCGTAGGGCAAAATACTACAAATGTTTTGAATTCTGATGAAAGGCTTGTAATAATATGAAAATTGTTTATCCGCCATATGATATTTCAATAGAATTCGTAGAAAATCGGATTAACGTTTTGTCTATTGAGAATCCCAAGGCATATACAGAAATTTTACGGGATTTTTGGTTGCAAACTCAGGGAGAACTAGGGAATTTCATTATGTCGGAGGGGGAGAAAGTCTATGAATTGTCTAAAAAGGCAATTTGCATTTTCAATCCCTTTGCCGATCCCCAGCATGGTGATCAAAAGACAGATTGCCAGTGCGCCGATTTGCCAGATATTGTTGCCGAAGGCACTGGCCATGCCGCCAAAAGCACCTGCATAGCCGTCTACATCAGTATAAGCGAGTGTTGCGCCTGTGAATGTACCAATGGTATATTTCAGAATCCAACCCATGACAACAGTATAGCCGATTGCCAGAGCCAGAGCACCGACCATGGGGATCAGACCCAGTGCTTCCCCCAGTTTGCGTTTGCCTCTGCTTTCCAGTGCCATACCGAAAGCATTTACTGGGCCGGAGCGGGCAGCGCGGCCGAAGGTCATTTCGCCAATAACACCAGTGGAACCGATCAGTACAACAAAAATAAAGTAAGGAATCAGGAAGGAGCCGCCGCCATAGAGAGATACTCTTGTGGGGAACATCCATAGATTGCCCATACCTACGGCAGAGCCGATACACGCCAGAATGAAACCAAGTCTGGTGGTAAAAGAATCACGATTTTTCATACAGTTTCTCCTTTAAAAAATGAATATATTGTGAACAGTATAGCATTTTTGGATTGGAAAAAACATACCAAAATGAAAAAAATCCATGGTTTTTCTGGTTTTTTGCAGGTACATTGTTGTTTTCTTTTCGGTTGAAATAATCGGTAATCTACTATAAAATAAATACATTGAAATGTGTAAAGGAAAGTCGGTGAAAAAATGGACTTATTTGAATATAACCGCAGCCTGCAGGGGGGAAAGGATGCTCCGCTGGCAGCGCGGATGCGCCCGGTTACACTGGAAGAATTTGTGGGGCAGGAGCATATTGTCGGAAAGGGGAAATTGCTCTATAGAGCCATCAAAAGTGACAGATTAAGCTCTGTTATTTTCTATGGCCCTCCCGGCACGGGCAAAACGACACTGGCGAAAATCATCGCCAATACCACAAAAAGCAAATTCCGTCAGATCAATGCCACCACGGCAGGCATTAAAGACATTAAGGAAACAGTGGAGGACGCCAAGGCTGACTTGGGGATGTATGGTACCAAAACGATTTTGTTTATTGACGAGATCCATCGTTTTAATAAGAGTCAGCAGGATGCATTGCTGCCCTATGTGGAAGATGGAACGCTGGTTCTCATCGGTGCAACAACGGAAAATCCCTATTTTGAAGTGAATAAGGCTTTGGTTTCTCGTTCCATTGTCTTTGAACTGCGCCAGCTGGAGGATAAGGATATCAGACAGCTTTTGCAGAGAGCTCTGACCGATGTGGAAAAGGGAATGGGAGCATATCATGCAAGAATGGATGAAGATGCCTTGAATTTCCTGGCAAATACCGCCAATGGGGATGCTAGAACAGCTCTCAATGCGCTGGAACTGGCCGTGCTGACCACAGATCCTGCCAAAGACGGCAGCATCCATATCACTCTGGAGGAAGCACAGGAGTGTATTCAGAAGCGGGCTCTGAATTATGATAAAGATGGAGATAATCATTATGATACCATTTCTGCCTTCATTAAAAGTATGCGTGGCTCTGACCCCGATGCAGCCCTGTACTATCTTGCAAAAATGATCTATGCGGGGGAAGACCCCAAATTCATCGCCCGCAGAGTGGTGATTTGTGCTTCTGAAGATGTGGGGAATGCAGACCCCCATGCCCTGCAGGTAGCTGTGGCGGCCATGGAAGCGGTAAATTTCATCGGGATGCCGGAAGGGCGTATCCCTCTGGCCCAGGCCGTTTCCTATGTGGCCTGTGCGCCAAAAAGCAATGCGGCTTATCTGGGTATCGATAAGGCGTTGAGTGATGTCAGAAATATTCGTATCCGCACGGTTCCGCCCCATCTGAAGGATGCCCATTACAGCGGTGCAAAGGAATTGGAGCACGGGATTGGTTATAAATATGCCCATGATTACCCTAATCATTATGTGGAGCAGCAGTATCTTCCTGATGAATTGGTGGGTACTGTATACTATGCACCCACGGATAATGGTGTGGAACGCCGTATCAAGGAATATCTGCGTCGTTTAAAGGGGGAATAATGGGGTATTTTATAGAAATCCCCTTGACTTTCCGAGGCGATATGATAAAATATTCATGTTATATTTATGAATGACTATGAAGATGAAAAGTATGCAGTGAAACTGCCCCAGAGAGAGAACTTTCGGGTGTTCCCGAGCTGAAAGAGTTCTTGGTGAGAGAAATTGCAGAAGTTCCCATCGGAGTCGGCCTCCTGAACGAATAGTAGGGAAGTCCGTTTCATGCACGTTACGCATTAGAGTGCCTGTGATAGCAGGAATTTGGGTGGTACCGCGAGCCTTCGTCCCTTTGTGTGACGAAGGCTTTTTTTGTTACCTAACAAGCAGAGCCGGATAGAGAAGGAAATATTTTATGGAATGCTTGCATAGCAGAAAATATTTTGCTTTTATAGCCGATTGTGCGACAATGCACATGAGTTGCGCTTGCGCAACGAATACGCTCTGCGGAAAGCATGAAACTAAATCACATTCAAATATGAGAGGAGTAAGAATGATGAAGGATAAGTTAAAACTGATCCAGGAAAAGGCACTGGCAGCGTTCCAGGAAGCCAAAGAAATTAAAGACATTGACGAGCTGAAAGTAAAATTCCTCGGTAAAAAAGGGGAGCTGACAGCCATTCTGAAAGAAATGGGCAAGCTGTCTGCAGAAGAAAGACCTGTGATCGGTCAGATGGCAAATGAAGTCAGAGCAGAGATCGAAAAAATGCTGGAAGAAAGCAAAAAACGTCTGGAAGCTGCAGAAATGGCAATCCGTCTGGAAAAAGAAAAAATCGACGTAACCATGCCCGGTAAGGAAAGACCCGAAGGTCATAAACACCCCATGAGCATCGTAATCGATGAGATCAGCGAAATTTTCCGCGGCATGGGCTACGAAGTAGCCGACGGCCCTGAAGTGGAAAAAGACTACTATAACTTCGAAGCACTGAATATTCCTGCAAACCATCCCGCAAAAGATGAACAGGATACATTCTATATCAACGGCGATATCCTGCTGAGAACACAGACATCCCCCGTTCAGGTTCGTACTATGGAAAAAGGCAAACTGCCCATCCGTATGGTTTGCCCCGGTGCGGTTTACCGTTCTGACGAAGTTGACGCAACACATTCCCCTGTATTCCACCAGATGGAAGGTATGGTAATCGATAAAAACGTTACCATGGGCGACCTGAAAGGTGCGCTGGAAGTATTTGCGAAGGAACTGTTTGGCGAAAATACAAAGGTACGTTTCCGCCCTCATCATTTCCCTTTCACAGAACCTTCTGCTGAAATGGATGTAACATGCTTTGCTTGCGGCGGGGAAGGCTGCCGTGTATGCAAAGGCGAAGGCTATATCGAACTCTTGGGCTGCGGCATGGTGCATCCCAAAGTTCTAAAAATGAGCGGTATCGATCCTGAAGAATACAGCGGTTTCGCTTTCGGTATGGGTCTGGAACGAGTAGCGATGCAGAGATACGGCATCACTGACCTGCGTCTGCTGTTCGAAAACGATGTAAAATTCCTGAAACAGTTCTGATGTCTTGAGGGCGTTGCCCTCAAACTCCCACAAAGGGAATCATTCCCTAGCAGGGGTTGGGGCAGAGTCCCAAGGTTTTGTATAAATGAAAGGAGAGTTAAATTCATGGACGTACCTATGTCTTGGATGAAAGAATATGCACCTGTAACAACGGATATCAAAGATTTTGTGGAAGATATCACACTGACAGGTTCTAAAGTAGAAGGCTATGTAACAGTAGCCGGTGAAATCAAAAATGTAGTAACAGGTCTGATCAAAGAAATTGAAAGACACCCCGACGCAGATAAACTGGTGATCTGTAAAATCGATGCAGGCCAAGGCAGAGACTTGACCATCGTAACAGGCGCACCAAACGTAAAAGTTGGCGATTATGTGCCTGTTGCACTGGATAACTCCGTGATCGCTGGCGGTAAAGAAATCCACACAGGCGAACTGCGCGGCGTGGTTTCCGAAGGTATGCTGTGTTCCGTAGAAGAACTGGGCTGTGATGCTCATGACTTCCCCGATGCTCCTGAATACGGGATCTATATCTTCCCCGAACCTGTTGAACTGGGGAAAGATATCGTTGAAGTAATGGATCTGAAGGATGAAGTGGTGGAATACGAAATCACATCCAACAGACCTGACTGCTTCTCCATTCTGGGTATCGCAAGAGAAGCTGCTGCAACTTATGATATTCCCTTCCACTATCCCGAAATCACAGTGAAGGAAGAAGCGGAAGGCAAAGCAGAAGACTTCGTAAAAGTAACAATCGAAAACTCCGAACTGTGCCCCAGATACGTGGCAAGAGTGGTGAAAAATGTAAAAATCGGTCCTTCTCCCAGATGGATGAGAAAGAGACTGCGTATGGCAGGTGTTCGTCCCATCAACAACATCGTTGATATCACAAACTATGTGATGCTGGAAATGGGTCAGCCCATGCATGCATTCTCTATCGAAACAATCAAAGACAGCCATATTATCGTTAGAAACGCAAAAGAAGGCGAAACCATCACAACACTGGATGGCGTAGAAAGAAATCTGGATCCTTCCATGCTGGTGATTGCTGATCCCGAAAAAGCAGTTGCTATCGCAGGTGTAATGGGCGGCGAAAATTCCATGATCGTAGAAGGCTCTCAGGCAGTTCTGTTTGAATCTGCAAACTTCGATGGCCCCAATGTTCGTATCACAGCGAAAAAAGTTGGTCTGCGTACAGATGCATCCAGCAAATTTGAAAAAGGTCTGGATCCCAATCTGGCTCTGGAAGCAGTAAACCGTGCCGTACAGTTGGTTGAAATGCTGGGTGCTGGTGATGTTGTTCCCGGCGTAGTAGATGAATACCCCAACAAGAGAGATACATGGGAACTGTCCTATGATCCCGCTTGGATCAATAAATTCCTGGGCATCAATATTTCCGAAGAAGAAATGCAGAAGATCTTTGAAAAGATCGAACTGAAAGTAGATCCTGTGAACCATGTGGTAACAGTGCCCACCTTCCGTCCTGATCTGGAAGCACAGGCTGATCTGGCAGAAGAAATTGCTCGTTTCTACGGCTATGGAAAGATCGAAGCAACACTGGCTGCAGGCACACCTACAGTTGGTAAGAAAACATATGAACAGTCTATTGCAGCACTGGTGAAAGATACTGTGATCGCAAACGGCCTGTGCGAAGCAATGACATACAGCTTCGAAAGCCCTAAAGTATTTGATAAACTGCTGATCCCCGCTGACAGCGAACTGAGAAAAGCCATTGTGATCTCCAACCCTCTGGGGGAAGATTTCTCCATCATGAGAACCGTATCCATCAACGGTATCCTGACTTCTTTGGC
Source organism: uncultured Clostridia bacterium (assembly GCA_937919015.1). Classification (GTDB taxonomy): domain Bacteria; phylum Bacillota; class Clostridia; order Lachnospirales; family Anaerotignaceae; genus Anaerotignum_A. The sequence continues at coordinate 19,412 of CALFPN010000058.1, read as the reverse complement.
AACAAACTACAACAGAAGAAACGAAAGTGCAGGTCTGTTTGAACTGGCAAGAGTATATATTCCCGAATCCCTGCCTCTGGTAGATTTGCCTCACGAAATCCCTACACTGACAATGGGTATGTACGGCAACATGGATTTCTATGATATGAAAGGTATTGTGGAACATCTGATGAGCGTTCTGGGCATGACAGACGTGGCAGAATATCTGCCCGAAAAGGAACTGTCCTGGATGCATCCCGGCAGAACAGCTTCCGTTGTTGTAAAAGGTGAAACTGTAGGTTATCTGGGTGAACTGCATCCCGCTGTTGCGAAAAACTACGGCATTGGCACAAGAGCATATCTGGCAGTGATGGATATGGAAAAACTGACACACTATGCAAACAGAAGCGTGGTTTACAAAGCACTGCCTAAATTCCCTGCTATCACAAGAGATATTGCTATGCTGGTGAAAGAAGATGTAACAGTAAAAGAAATTGCTGATATCATCAAGAAAAACGGCGGTGCATATCTGGAAGAAGTAAAACTGTTCGATGTATATCAGGGGGCGCAGATTGAAGCAGGCTATAAATCCGTGGCTTACTCCATTGCATTCCGCAGTGCAGAAAAAACACTCTCTGACACAGATATTGCAGACGCAATGGATGCAATTCTGAAAGAACTGGCAGAAAAGCTGGGCGCACAGCTGAGAGATAAATAAGAAACGAAATAGCGGCGAAGAACACCTCAGATCCTTTGGACCTTTGGTGTCTTTGCTTCGCAAGTGAAAACAAAAAAAGATGTTCGATTGAGCAAGCTCATCGAACATCTTTTTTATTTTCGTTTTCTTCGCCTTTATACAAATTCATATTTCTTCATCATGCAGATGGCGATGGGAGTGGGGCCGATGTGGGCACCAATAGTGATCCCAACCGTCCATACATCCTCCTGTACATCATAACCTTCTGTCTGCAGGTCTTTTACCAGTTCTACTGCATTTTCATGGCGTTCTTTTTCGCCGCGAACCAGAACGATGCGGTACTGATCTTTTTCGTCGCCCATTTTTTCTTTGGACAGATCCATAATGGTTTTCAGTGCTTTTTTGGAACCGCGCACTTTGCTTTCGGGCTGCAGTTCGCCGTCTCTCATGGCGATAATGGGCTTGATATTCAGAATAGTACCTGCCATAGCAGAGGCTTTGCCGATTCTTCCGCCTTTTTGCAGGTGTTCCAAGGAATCAACAGTTACATACAGACAGGCGGATTCTTTCAGAATTTCCAGTTTTTCTGCTGTAGCTGCAATATCCATACCTGCATCTCTCATGCGGCATGCCTCTAAAACCATCAGACCTTCGCATGCGGTTGCACAAGTGGTGTCGATTACTTTGATAACACGGTCGGGGTAGGATTCGGAAAGGATATTGCCGGCATTGACAGCACTCTGGAAAGAGCCGCTGAATTTGGAAGAAAGGCACAGACAAAGCACATCATTGCCTTCCTTCAGGGCGGCTTCCATGGCATCCATATAAGCTTGTACAGAGGGCAGAGATGTTTTGGGAAACAGCTTGTCTGCATTGATTTTATCATAAAATTCTTCTGGAGTGATGTCTCTCAGCTCTTCCATATAATTTTCCTGATCAAAGGAAACGTTGAAAGGAACATAAGTAACGTCATGTTCTGCAAAAACAGAAGCAGGCATATCACAGGATGTATCTGCAATGATTTTGTATGTATTCATAGGATTACCTCCGTTTAATCAGTCTAATGGGATTATATTTTATTATTCTACTGAGAAATCAATGAGGTGTCAACAAAAACGGTAACGCTGTGATGTAGTAAAACATACTACATTGCAGGATATGAAAACTGTAAGAAATGGAATGTTGTATTAGTCATGAAAAAGTGCGGGAAGAAGGGATTTGTTTTTTTAGGAGAAGGTGTTATAATATATATTTGTGTAAATCAAAGGAAGGAGGAAGGAAAAATGGGAAAAATACTGGTCATTGCCGAAAAACCGTCAGTGGCAAGGGATATCGCCAAGGTGCTGAAGGCGGGACAGAAGGGCGATGGATGCTTGGTTGGCGAGCAATATGTCGTCTCCTGGGCGGTCGGTCATTTGGTCACTTTGGCAGAACCGGAGGACTACGATGAAAAATATAAAAAATGGAATTTTTCCACATTGCCGATCCTTCCGGATGAAATGAAATTAAAAGCGATCAAACAGACGAGAGATCAGTTGAAGATTCTCCATAAATGGATGAACAGCGCGGAAATCGACAGTCTGATCTGCGCCACCGATAGTGGGCGGGAAGGGGAATTGATTTTCCGCTATATTTATGATATTACGAAATGTAAAAAGCCCTTTGCACGTCTGTGGATCAGCAGTATGACGGAGGAAGCCATCAAAGAAGGGTTTGCGACCCTGAAAAACGGCAGGGAGTATGATCTGCTGTATTCCTCGGCAAAATGCCGTTCTGAAGCAGACTGGCTGGTAGGGATGAACGCCACCAGAGCCTATACTCTGCGCTATGGTGCCCTCTTGAGTATTGGCCGCGTGCAGACGCCGACCTTGGCTCTTATCGTCAATAAACAAAAAGAAATCGATGCCTTTGTGGCAGAAGATTATTTTGAGGTACAGGCAGATTTTGGCGGATATACGGGAATGTGGATCGACAAAGAAGAACATACCCGCATCGAAAAAGAGGAAACGGCAAAAGCCATCGCTGCAAAAGTCAGCGGAAAACAGGCGACTATTATAAAGGTAGAAAAAGAAGAAAAGAAAATGCCGCCTCCGCTTTTATATGACCTGACAGAACTGCAGCGAGACTGCAATAAAAAATTCGGTTTTTCCGCAAAGAAAACGCTGGATATTGCCCAGAATCTTTATGAAAAACGAAAAATGATTACCTATCCCAGAACGGATAGCCGCTATTTGAGCGATGACATGAAGGGAAAGGTACATCATACCCTGCGCAGGCTCAATGAACTGGCAGAATATACCCCTTATACCCAGCCTTTGTCGGGAAATATCTCCTTTACGAAACGCATCATCGATAACAGTAAGGTGACAGACCACCATGCCATTATCCCTACCGATGGGAAACTTCGCTTGGACAGCCTGACGGAGGAGGAAAAGAAGGTTTTTTCGCTGGTGGCAGCAAGATTTCTTGCGGTGTTCTATCCTTATTATAGATATGAAACCACGAAGGTCTATGCAGAAGCGGAGGAAGAACGCTTCCTTTCCAAAGGGACAGTGGTTTTGGAGGAAGGCTGGCAGGCGGTGGAAAAAGCCCTTGTACCTGCTTCGGTTTCCAAAAAGAAGAAAAAGGATGAGGAAGAACAGAAGCTGCCCGCCCTTATGGAAGGGGAACAGCGAAAGATCGAAAAGGCAGCGGTACAGAAAAAGAAAACCAAAGCCCCCACCCCTTATACGGAAAGCTCCCTCCTTTCTGCCATGGAAAATGCAGGACGGTTTGTGGAGGATGAAGCCCTGAAAGAGCAGATGAAGGACAGCGGTCTGGGGACCCCGGCCACAAGGGCGGCTATCATTGAACGGCTGCTGACGGTGGGCTATATCGTCCGCAAAGGGAAAACCCTTGTTCCCACGGAAAAAGGCAGGAAGCTCATTGAAGTGGTTCCCATTGAAATGAGTTCTCCCCAGACCACAGGCAAATGGGAAAAAGGGCTTTCTTCCATTGCTAAGGGGAACATGACGGAAGAAAAATTTATGGCAAGCATCCGCAGATATGTTCAGTTCCTCATTCAGGATGCGGCCTCGGGCAGAAGAGCAGATGTGGTCTTTCCCGAAGAGCAGATTCGTGGGAAAAGGCGGAAAAATAATGCCTTTGGGAAGTGTCCCGTTTGCGGCAGAGATATATTGGAAAATACAAAATCTTTCTACTGTGCCGGCTGGAAGCAGGGCTGTAAGTTTTCCCTCTGGAAGGATAGCCTGACTCCCTATGGATTGACTTTGGACGGCGGAATGGTGAAGCTGTTGCTGAAAAACGGCAAAACTGAGCGGATGCCCGTTTCCTTGCCCCAGACGGGAGAAAAAGGGACAGCAGTCCTCATTCTGAATCAAGAGAAAGGCAGTCAGATTGAAATCATGGATTTTACCCGTCACGTTGCGGAAACGGAAAAGATTTGATATGATTCCATATTGTGAGTGAACATACATCATTGAAATAGATTGGAGAATAACATGGAAAACATTTATGGTATGCTGGGCATTTCCCCTGAAGTGGAAGCCTTTGGCAATGAAATTCTGAAAGATTTGAAAGAACGTTTTGAAAAAATCGATGCAGTGGCAGAATACAATCAGGCGAAAGTTCTGAAGGCCATGCAGGAGGAAAGAGTAGACGGTGCTTGCTTTGCCGGTTCCACAGGCTATGGTTATAACGACAATGGCCGTGACAAACTGGAAAATGTATATGCAAGATGCTTCCACACAGAAGCGGCACTGGTACGTCCCCAGATCACATGCGGTACCCACGCGCTGGCCATTGCCCTGAGTGCAAATCTGGTGCCCGGTGATGAACTGCTTTCTCCCGTAGGCAAACCCTACGATACACTGGAAAAAGTCATCGGCACAGTGCCTTCTCCCTGTTCCCTGATGGAATACGGTGTGACATACAGACAGGTGGATCTGCTGGAAGATGGTACATTCGACTATGAAAATATCAAAAAAGCCATCAATGAAAAAACAAAACTGGTGACCATCCAGCGTTCCAAAGGCTATGCTATGCGTCCTACCTTTTCTGTAAAACAGATCGGGGAACTGATCGCTTTTGTGAAAGAGATTAAACCAGATGTGGTTTGTATGGTAGATAACTGCTACGGTGAATTTGTTGATGTCATTGAACCTTCCGATCTGGGGGCAGATATGATCGTTGGTTCCCTGATTAAAAATCCAGGCGGCGGTCTGGCCCCCATCGGCGGCTATATCTGCGGCAAGCAGGAATGTATCGACAGATGCGCATATCGTCTGAGTGCCCCCGGTCTGGGGCAGGAAGTGGGTGCTTCTCTGGATCTGAACAGATCTCTGTATCAGGGTTTCTTCTTGTCTCCCACAGTCACAGCAGGTGCCTTGAAAGGGGCTGTTTTTGCGGCAAATATTTATGAAAAACTGGGCTTCCGTGTCATCCCCAACAGCACAGAACCCCGTCATGATATCATTCAGGCGGTGGAACTGGGCAGCGGCGAAGCCATGGAAGCATTCTGTCAGGGGATTCAGGCGGCGGCTCCCGTTGACAGTTATGTAACACCCATTCCCTATGCAATGCCCGGTTATACCTGTGATGTCATCATGGCGGCAGGTGCCTTTATTCAGGGGTCTTCTATTGAACTGAGTGCCGATGGCCCTATCAGAGAGCCTTATTCTGTATATTTTCAGGGGGGGTTGACCTGGTTCCATGCGAAAACCGGTATCCTGATGTCTCTGCAGAAGCTGTATGAAGCAGGCTTGGTTGATTTAAATAAATAATAAAAATAAGTCAGTCATTGTAGTGTCGGCTTAAGAAAACATATTTTTAAGTCATATTGATTTCTTAAGCCGCACTGCGAGGATGTCATGAGATAAGAAAACATTTTTGTTTTCTTATCTCATGACTCCTCTGGGACTGACTTTATTTTTTGTTGAAAAGCAATTTCATATCTTTTCTGGAAAGACAACCCAATAAAAGCAAAAAAGCCAGATATAAAATTCCCATGGCAGCCAGTGAACCGAGGAACAGTAATTTAGAAGGCTCAGAGATGCGTATGAAATATTTGACCAGTAATCCTGCTGCTGTTCCTGCCAGCATGGGCTTTAAAAAGCAGTTATAAACAGAAGGAAATGCGCCTGTTCGCTTCCATAGCAGATAGAGGGCGGTGGCTACGGAGAAAAACAAACTCAGAAACCATCCTGCCAGAAAAGCGGTGATCCCATATACAGGCATGGCAAACCAAATCACTGCGATGCTGATGAGAGAGGAAATGATGTTGTTCCAAAAAAGAAAGAACTGTTCGCCTAGTCCGTTCAGCAATCCATGCAGCGTGGTTTGGGCATACAAAAGAGGGCAGAGAAATGCAAGAGGGAATAATACCTGCCCCAGAGCTGCGCGATTATAAACGATATAACAGATTTCTTTCGGGAAAACGGCAAACAGTGCAGCAGAGCCAAATCCAATGATGGAAGTAAACAGAAATGTAGCGGAAACCGTACGACTAATACGAGTGTCCTGCTTTACGGCACAGGCTTCGGAAATTTCCGGAACCAAAGAAACGGAGGCTGCCATCAGGCAGGCGGAGGGGAGCAGGATCAGGGGCATGGCCATCCCTGTCAATTCCCCGTATGTAGCAAGGGCCTGTACGGTATTTTGCCCATGGAGCTGCAGCTGTCTGGGAATCAGAAGATTTTCTACCGTGGCCAGCAATGATGCAGAGATACGGGAGGCAGATAAGGGGACTGCCATGGAAAGGATCATGGAGAGGGCGGCAGCAGAGGATAGTGCAGGTTTTCGGATAAAGCGGTGTCTTTTTTTATAATGCAGATAATTCCATATTGTAAAGCCGCAGGAAAGCAATTCCCCCAGAAAGATACCGGCCACTGCAGCCATACAGGCGTAAGTAAGCCCGAGGGGAACGAAGATACCCGCCAGAAGATAGACGGTCAAGATGCGGATGCTTTGCTCCAAAACCTGAGAAACAGCAGGAATGAAGGTTTCCTGCATGCCCAGAAAAAATCCCCGAAAGCAAGAGCCGGCAGCCATAAACGGAACAGCAAAGGCCAGCAGCCGCAGAGGATAAGCCGTACGTTTATCCTTCATAATATAGAAAGCGATTTCTTCGGCACCAAAAAACAGAAGGAAACTGATTAGGAAGCTGATGCCCAGGGAAAGACAGACCGATTGTTTTACGATACGTCCGATATTCCCATTTTGTCCGCGAATATGTTCCTGTGCTGTCAGGCTGGAGATGGTAGTTGTGAATCCCGCTGAAGTGATGCTCCATGCTAGCCCGTAGATGGGCAGAATCAGCTGATACAGTCCCATGCCTTCTGACCCAATGACATTGGAAAGGTAAACACGATTGAAAAAGCCCATGCATTTTGTAATAAGATTTGCAGCGGTTAGGATTAGCGTTCCGGTGATGATGGTTTTTCGGCTCATGGGAAACCTCCTTTTGGCGCGTTTATGATAAATATATGGAGTGGGGCAGAGAAATAGTCATATATAAAAAGAATGTTAAGAAAAATAAAATTTAGTAATGTCACAATAAAAAAATTTATCGAAACTATTGACAAAATTTTGACAACAAAGTATAATAAGACCGTAATAAAAAGTGCATAGAGCCAGTTGAAGTAAAAGGGAGATTTCCTCGCAATCATACATACAATCATTTTTTTCTTTGAGGAAAACCGATGGAGCAATCAAAAAGAAGAGCCGTCTTTTTGAGAAACTTTCAGGTGCAAATACCTTTTGCGGATGGGACTCTGGAAAGTGCTTGGTTTTGCCATAGCCGCCGTAGAAGTAATGCTTTCAGGTTGTGATACAGAGGACATATAGGCAGAGTAAAAAATATTATTTTTATGCCGTATGTCCTTTTTATATTCATGAAAGCTGGCGTTTTATGGTAAAACAACCAAAAAAAGGAGGAAGGAAAAAATGAGTAACAACGCAACAGAAATGAAGAAGGAACTGGGCATGGGCGCGGCAATGGCTACAGTAGTTGGCTGCGTTATCGGTTCCGGTGTATTCTTCAAACCCACAGCAATGTACACAGCAACAGGCGGTGCGCCCGGTCTGGCTATCGTAGCTTGGATTGTAACATCCATCATGTGCTTGTGTGCTGCTATGACATTTGCAGAAATCGCTATCCTGATGCCGGAAACCGGCGGTATGCCCGTATACCTGAAAAGAGTATTCGGTGAAAAAGTTGGTTATCTGTGTGGCTGGATGCAGACAGTAATTTTCTACCCCGGCCTGGTAGCAGCTTTGTCCGTAGCCTTTGCCAATCAGGCAAAACTGTTTGTAGGTGATGGTTTGGGTACACCTACAGCTTACATTTGTATTATTCTGGTAATTATTCTGAACTGTATGGGTGCTAAAGTAGGTGGTGCTGTTCAGTCCCTGTTTACAGTAGCAAAGCTGGTTCCCATTGTTCTGATCATGATTTTCGGTTTCATCAGAGGTGCCGGCAACCCCATTTTCGATCCCATGTTGGGAGAAGGTCTGAGCTTCGGTTCCGTTCTGGGTCAGCTGATGATCGCTGTACTGTTTGCTTTCGAAGGATGGACAAACGTTGGTGCTATCGCCGGCGAAATGAAAAACCCCGGCAAAGATTTGCCCAAAGCTATCGTTGGTGGTGTAGCACTGATTATGGCTGTATATGTAATCATCAATCTGGCTTACCTGTGGGTACTGCCTGCTGACGTAATGATGAATTTGGAATCTCCTGCTTCTGCAGTAGCCATGGAAATTTTCGGCGATATGGGCGGGAAACTGATTTCCGTTGGTATCATGATTTCTGTATTTGGTGCTGCCAATGGTTTCACACTGGCTGGTTCTCGTACAGCATACTTTATGGCAGAACAGGGCGACCTGCCTTGCAGCAAAGCTCTGTCTAAAATCTCTGGTACAGGCGTTCCTGTAAACTGCATCATTCTGATCGGTGTTCTGGGTGCAATTTATGCGCTGACAGGCCAGTTCGACCTGCTGACAAACCTGGGTACATTTGTGGGCTGGGTATTCTATACACTGACATTTGCAGCTGTAATGGTTTATAGAAAACAGGCTCCCGATGTAGAACGTACATATAAAGTACCTCTGTATCCTATCATCCCCATTATCTCTATCGTATCCGGCGGCTATGTTCTGGTCAACCAGCTGTTTATGGCAGGCATTGGTTCCACAAAGGTTGCTGTTGGTGGTATCATTCTGGTGTTGATTGGTCTGCCTGTAAGAGCAATTTTCGCTAAGAAAAAATAATTGATTGCAAATCGTATTTATAAGTTGTGAACGTTTTGCTTTATATATATCATTTCCTGAAAAAAGGCACATCTTCTGATGTGTCTTTTTTTGGTTGTGCGCTTAAGCACGAATAAACCACCAGCTCTGCTGGTGGAATAAAAATGCTTCCAGCAGAAAAAAACCTCCTTTGATATAATGAAAGTGGTTCCCCAACCGCAATCAAAATCAAAGGAGGTTTTATTTATGAATGACATTAAAAGTTTATCACATTCAAAATGGAGATGTAAATATCATATTGTATTTGCACCAAAATACAGAAGATTGGAAGTATACGGAAAATTAAAAGCAGACATCGGCGCAATTTTGAGAAAATTATGTGAGCAGAAAAGTGTAAATATTATTGAAGCACAAGCGTGTCCAGATCATATTCATATGTTGGTAGAAATTCCGCCTAGCATAAGTGTATCGCAGTTTATGGGATTTCTAAAGGGAAAAAGTTCCTTGATGATTTTTGATAGACATGCAAATTTAAAGTATAAATATGGGAATCGGCATTTTTGGTGTAGAGGGTATTATGTGGATACAGTAGGGAGAAATGAAGGAGCAATAAAAGAATATATCAAAAATCAATTACAAGAAGATATTATGGCAGATCAAATATCGCTTAAAGAGTATATCGACCCGTTCACGGGTGGTAAGGTAAAATAAGGCATAAAAAGACAGCCGCTTAAGCGGCTGCCAGAGATAGTGATGCGGTTGGCGGAACTTTCAATGCGTCTTAAGACGCTGTGCCGGTATTACGCCCTTCTAGGGCGAGTGCAAATCACTAGTTTAACTAGTGGTTTTGATTCTGACAAAAGACACACGGGATAGGGTGTCTTTCTTTTTTGGAAAAACTGGTGGCGCAATATAAAAGTTAATAGATTCTTTTTTTGTACAAAAAGAGAAAGTGATGTTTCTTGTGTAATATGATGAATAAAGTGATGGAATACATTGGAACTATAATTGAAATGCACAATAGAATTTGAAAAATTAAGAAAATGTTAGGAAATAAATCGTGACTTCGCACTAAACATCTTGACATTTTTTGCATATTCATTGATAATGTATTGTGTTAGGCTATAGAAGAGTGGCTAAAACTGTGCAAAATTCAACAAAAAAGGGCTCGTTGGTAGCATAACTCTCGGTTTTGTTGTGCATAGACAGCATTTTTCTAAGCCAAAGGAAATATATGCTTGTGCAGGAAGGATGGTTCAATGTATTTCTTATTGTTACTGCTGTGGATGATCTTCAACGGCAGAGTGACACTGGAAGTGTTCCTCTTTGGCGTAGTAATCTGCGGCTGGCTGTACTGGTTCATTTCCAAACATATGGGCTACAACTATAAGGATGAGATCCGCTTCGCAAAGAAGATTCCTCTCTATCTGAAATATGCTGTAGTTCTGGTATGGGAAATCTTTAAGGCGAATGTCGACGTAATCAAGATCATTCTCTCTCCCAAAATGGAAATCGAACCCTGTGTTGTAACATTCCATACAGATCTGGAAAGTGAAGCGGCGCGTGTGGCCTTGGCAAACTCCATCACACTGACCCCCGGCACTTATACAGCAGGTCTGGAAAATGGCGAATTTGTTGTTCAGGCACTGGACAGAAGCAAATTTGGCGAAGGTCTGGATGATTCGGTGTTCGTAAAACAGCTGAGAAGGTTGGAGGGTAGAAAATGAGCGAAACAATGCACTTTATTTTAGAAGTCGCTATGTGCGTGCTGGCAATTTGTATGCTGCTGGCATTCAGCCGCGCAGTAAAGGGTCCTCGTTATACTGACCGTATCGTTGCTATCAATATGATCGGCACGATGACAACAGCAACCATCTGTATCCTTGCTGTTTATCTGAACGAATCCGCACTGATCGACGTTTCTCTGGTGTATACGCTGCTGTCTTTCCTGGCGGTGGTTGTTATGTGTCATGTGGTTACACTGCACCATAAAAGAGTTCTGTTGTTTTTAAGCAAACGCAAAAAAGAGGAAGAGGAGGCGAAGGAAGAATGCCGATAAGAGAAATCGTTGCAGCGATCTGCATTATCATTGGTCTGTTTGTTTTCCTTTGCGCTACCTTTGGTGTTTTCCGTCTGAAATACGTCATGAATAAAATGCATGCAGCTGCCTTGGGCGATACAATGGGTCTGTTTTTTGTAGTCCTTGGTCTGATCATTTTGAGCAGCAATGTCTTTATCATTGCAAAATTCATCCTGATCATTCTGTTCTTCTGGCTGACCAGCCCCATTGCGACACATATGCTGGCAAAAGTAGAACTTTTGACCAATAAAGACGCTGAAGAAAGGATGAAGGGTAAATGAGTGATTTTAGTATTATGATCCAGATGATCCTGGTCGTTTTCCTGATCATCAGTGCCATCGGCGTTTCTGTAACAAAGAATCTGTTTATGGCTGTTATTGTTTTCATGGGCTACAGTTCCATTATGGCCATCGTATGGCTCTTTTTGGAAGCACCGGATCTGGCAATTACAGAAGCAGCTGTAGGCGCAGGCGTTGACACAGTATTGTTCTTCCTGACACTGAAGAAAGTACATGCACTGAAGGGTACAAGGGAGGGTTGATGACATGAGTGAAAAAAAAGCTTCCTGGGCGAGATTGAAAAGCTGGATTGATGGTGACGAAGTGATCATCAAGGCGGAAGACTACATCTCCAACAGAGAAAGAAAAGACAAAGTCATCGGTGAAAAGATGCTTGGTGAAAAGCATGCTCCTGCTGAAAGACTCCGCGCGAATTCTACATTGTACCGTGTGCTGTCTGTAGCTATTACAGTTTGCTTCATTGTGGTTATGCTGAAAGTTGTTATGGATCTGCCTATGTTTGGTGATCCCGGCAGCATCACAAACAACGAAGTAGCGGCTCGTTATCTGGAAAAAGGGATTGAAGAAACCGGTGCGATTAACTTTGTAGCGGGTATGATTCTGGACTATCGTGCATTCGATACTTTCGGTGAATCCAACGTATTGTTCATGGCTGTTATCGGTGTGCTGATGCTGCTACAGAGAGACCATAAAAATGCTAGCCCTGTAGAAGACAGAGAAATGGCAGAGGATGAAGTATTTGATGCTCAGGATTCCAAAACGATCTTGAAGTTGGGTGCAAAATGTCTGGCACCTATCGTAATCCTGTATGGTATTTATGTGGTGCTGAATGGTCACCTGTCTCCCGGCGGTGGTTTCTCCGGCGGCTCCATTATCGGTGCCGGCCTGATCTTGTACTCTGCAGCCAATGGCCATAAGAAAATGCAGACATTCTTTACCATCAAAACACTGACAAAAATCAGCGTTGCCTGTCTGTTAACATACTGCGGCTGTAAGAGCTACTCCTTCTTTACAGGTGCAAACCACGTTGGCTGGGAAATCCCTAAGGGTACACCCGGTAATATTCTCAGCTCCGGCTTTATCCTGCCGCTGAATATCTGTGTAGGTTTGGTCGTAGCTTGTACAATGTATGGATTCTATGCGTTATTTACAAAAGGAGAAGTCTGATTATGAGTCAATTACTGACAAACTATTATGAAGCAGCATCAGTCATCCTCTTTGGCATTGGATTCATGAATCTGCTTCTGCAAAACAACTTGATTAAAAAATTCATTGGTTTAAATATCATGGATACTGCTACATATCTTTTCCTGGCTGCAAAGGGGTATGTATTTGGCAGAATTGCACCCATCCTGACAAATGGCGTGGTTGATGCAGAATATTACATCAATCCCATCCCTGCAGGGCTGGTACTGACTGGTATCGTAGTATCCGTATCTGTCACTGCGTTCTCTCTGGCTCTGGTTCTGAGACTGCACAAACATTACGGCACTCTGAATATGGACGAGATCCTTCGCATGGTAAGAGAGGAGGAAGGGGAATAATATGGAGCATCATCTGAATTTAGTACATAATATACCTTTCTTCAGCATTTTCTTTGCCATGTTCTGCGGCATTATCACACCACTGATCAAAAATGGCCGCATTGCCCGCCGTGTGCATGGTACCATGGTTGCCATTGTTGGTGTGCTGTCTGTGGTTCTTCTGGTAAACGTTGTGCAGAATGGGGAGGCCTTTACATTTATGATGGGTCATTTTCCTGCACCATGGGGGAACGAACTTCGTGTTGGCCCTCTGGAAGCATTGCTGGCTGTTCTGATTAGTGTGGTTATGTTCCTGACTATCACAGCGGGCAGTGAACAGCTGTTTCAGGAAATCGTTCCTGAAAAACAGAATTTCTATTTTATCATGCTGAATGCAACTTTCGGTGCAATGCTGGCGATGACCTATACAAACGATTTGTTCACCGCTTATGTATTCATTGAAATCCTGACTATCGCATCCTGCACATTGATTCTGGCAAAGGGTACAAAACAGGCCATCGTAGGTACCACACATTATCTGGTGTTCGGCTGTGTGGGTTCCGGTTTGTTCCTCTTAGGTGTATGTATCCTGTATGGGATCACAGGGCATCTGCTGTTCCCGCAGATCAAGGAAACCGTTGCGATGCTGATGGCAACCGGGGAATTCCGTTTCCCTCTGATGTTCGTGGTAACACTGATGTTCGTTGGCCTTGGTATCAAGAGCGCTCTTTTCCCGTTCCATTCCGCACTGCCTACCGCTTATGGTTCCACAATGACAACCTCTAATGGTATCCTGTCCGGTCTGGTTCTGAAAGCATATATCATTCTGGCGATCAAACTTTGTCTGGAAGTATTTACGCTGGAAACATTGGTTGCGCTGAAAATTGCGGACATCATGTTCGTTCTTGGTGTACTGGGTATGGTCATGGGTTCTGTTTATGCGGTACATGAAAGCCGTATGAAACGTATGCTGGCATACTCCTCTGTAGCGCAGATCGGATATATCTTTATGGGGATTGGTCTTGGCTCCGTTGCTGGTCTGATTGCTACCATTTTCCATGTATTTGCCCACGCTGCAACAAAGTCTATGCTGTTTATCTGCTGTGGTTCCTTCATTGAAGATGCAAAAGGCAAAGAACAGCTGGAAAATCTGAAAGGGGCAGCCCGCAGAAATCCTTTGGCGGGCATCGCATTCACAGTAGGTGCTCTGTCTATGATCGGTGTGCCTCTGTTTGCAGGTTTCATTTCCAAACTGTACTTCGCAATCGCTGCGGTTGAAATGACAGGGATGAGAATGGTTCTGGTGCTGGGTGCGCTGGCAATCTCCATGATTCTGAACGCTATGTATTTCCTGCCTTCCGTCATCGCTATCTGGTCTCGTCCTAAGGATGAAGTGAAGAAAGTACAGATTTCTCCTTTGTTCGCGGTAGCGATGGTTCTGTTTATCGTTGTGAACTTTGTATTGGGTATCGGCTACCGTCCTATCGTGGAAGTGGTGGAAACGGGTATTGAACTGATGCAGATGGTATTGTGATGAGAGGATGAGGTGAGAAAATAAATGAGCGGAAATGTACTTTTGCTGCTCCCGATGATTTTACCTTTTATTTTTGGTCTCATCATTGGCTTCCGGAAGGAAGAAAAGCAGCGTAACACTTTGGTCTTTATCGCAATGGCAGTGGAAACAGTTCTGGTTTGGTACCTATGTATGGGTGACTATTCCGCAACCATGTGGACACTGACTGACCGTCTTTCCATTGCTTATCATACGGATGGACTGGCAAAATTCTTTGCCTGCCTGATCAGCACGATCTGGCTGATTGCAGCAGTATTCTCCATGGAATATATGAAACATGAACAGAAGCCCGAACGTTTCTTCATGTTCTATACATTCTCTCTGGCGGCATTAATGAGCCTGTGTTTCTCCGAAAATATGATGACACTGTATCTGTCCTATGAATTTATGACAGTTTTGACAGTTCCTCTGGTTATCCATACAGGCACACCGGAAGCGGTAAGTGCCGGTCTGAAATATCTGGGTTACTCCATCTTTGGCGCAGGTCTGGGGCTGATGGGTTTCTTCTTCCTGAATACCTACTGCGACACAACTTCCTTTATTGCCGGTGGTACACTGAATATGGCACTAATCGAAGGTAAGGAAAATATGATGCTGATCGTATTTTTCCTGATGATTCTGGGCTTCGGCTGCAAAGCGGGTATGTTCCCTCTGCATGCTTGGCTGCCCACAGCGCATCCCGTTGCGCCTTCTCCTGCATCTGCAGTCCTTTCCGGTATCATCACAAAGGGTGGTGTCATTGCCATCATTCGTGTGACATACTATCTGTTCGGTGCAGATTTCCTGCGTGGTTCCTGGGCACAGACAGCCGTGCTGATCTTGTCCATCATCACCATTTTCATGGGTTCCATGCTGGCTTATAAAGAAAAACTGCTGAAGAGAAGACTGGCTTATTCTACCGTTTCTAATGTTTCCTATGTGGTATTCGGTCTGATGCTGCTGTGTCCTGCAGGTTTTGTGGGGGCACTGCTGCAGGTAGTCTTCCACGCAGTTGCAAAGAACATCCTGTTCCTTTGCGCCGGTGCGATCATTTACAAAACACATAAAACGATGGTTGCTGACCTGAAAGGCATCGGTAAGGAAATGCCGATCGTCATGTGGACATTTGCCTTTGCGGCTCTGTCTTTGATCGGTATTCCTCCTACAGCTGGTTTTGTAAGCAAATGGTATCTGGCGCAGGGCGGTCTGTTGCCTGAAATGGGCGTTGTAGGCGTTGTTGGTGTCGTGATGCTGATGGTTTCTGCGCTCCTGACAGCGGGTTACCTGATGTCCATCGTAATGAAGGCATTCTTCCCCGGCAAGGACTTCGACTATGCAAGCCTGAAGAGCAAGGAACCGAATTATCTCATGACGGTACCTCTGGTACTGCTGGCTGTGGCAGTGGTTGGTTTCGGCATCATGCCCACACCTCTGCTGGATGTCATCGGCGGTATTAGCGGAATGATTTTCTAAGGGAAAGGGAGGAAACATTATGAACGCATTTGCGACATTGTTACCGGTGATCTTTCCGATCATTGCAGGCGTTGCCCTGATGCCGGTAAAATTTGCGGACAGGAAGTCCCGTGAAAGAGTAGTGCTGCCCATCGTTGTACTGAATGCAATTTTTGCACTGTATGCGATTTTTGGTGCAGGCTGCCCGGAAGTGACACTGTTCCAGTTCAGCGAAAAACTGTCTCTGACACTGCATGTGGATGGCCTGTCCAAAATATTTGGTACCATGGTATCCCTGCTGTGGATCGTGACAACAGTTTACGCCTTTGAATATATGACACATGAAGGCCATGAAGACCGATTCTTCTCCTTCTTTATTATGACATTCGGTGTCGTTGTCGGTATCGCCTTTGCTGCGAACTTCCTGACAATGTACCTGTTCTACGAATTCCTGACACTGGTGACACTGCCGATCGTTATGCACCAGTTCGACAACAAATCCAGACATGCCGGTAAGATGTACGTTTTGTATATGATGTTCGGTGCATCTCTGGCTTTCATCGGCTTTGTATTCGTTTATATGTATGGTACAACAACAGCATTTGTACCCGGTGGTGTTCTGGACCCCGCTCTGGTGGCTGGTCACGAAACCACGCTGCTGACAGTATTCGTAATGGCATTCTTCGGTTTCGGTGTAAAAGCGGCAATATTTCCTTTCTACCGCTGGCTGCCTAAAGCATCCGTTGCGCCTACACCCGTTACAGCGCTGCTGCATGCCGTTGCTGTCGTTAAATCCGGTATCTTCGCCATCATCCGTCTGACATACTATGCTTTCGGTACTTCCTTCCTGGTTGGCACATGGGCACAGAATATTATGCTGATCTTTGCGGCGATCACCATTGTGTTTGGTTCTACAGTAGCTCTGAGAACCCCTCACATAAAAAGAAGATTTGCTTATTCCACAGTTTCCAACCTGTCCTATATCATTTTCGGCATTGCCGTAATGACACCTGCAGGTCTGGCGGCTGCACTGTTGCATATGGTTTACCATGCAGTCATCAAGATCACACTGTTCTTTACTGCCGGTGCGATCCTGTATAAAACACACAGAGAATATATGTATGAAATCGAAGGCTTCGGAAAATACATGCCTGTAACCTTTGCGGCCCTGTCCATCACGGGGCTGGGGCTGGTAGGGGTGCCTCCTTTTGCCGGCTTCAACAGCAAATGGGCACTGGCAACTTCCGCAGTTGCAAGCGGCAATCCCGTATCCTATATTGGTATTGTTGCCCTGATTCTGTCTGCACTGCTGACAGCACTGTACATTTTCTCTATTATCATCAGAGCGTATTTCCCCAGAGAAAAGGAATATCCTGCGGATTATTACCACCATGTATCTGATCCAAACAAATACATGACAGTTCCTCTGATCGTTCTGACAATCGTTTCCGTTATCATGGGTCTGTTCCCCGATGCACTGCTTGAAATCATGAACGGTGCCATCGCGGGTATCATTTAAGAAGGGGGGAGTAAAGAATGGAACATAGTGTAGTTACAAGTGCTGTATTACCATTTCTGGTATTCTTTCCTTTCCTTGGTGCTGTTGTTGGGTTTGTGATTGGTAAAAACAACAAAGGTGCCCGCGATATCTGGGCTTGGCTTCTGAGTGCCATTGTTTTCGTGGCTTCTCTGATGCTGATCGGTAAGGAAACGGTTTTTGAGATCCCCAATTTCTGCGGTCTGGGCATCAGCTTTGCTGCAGATGGCTTTGGTGTGATCCTGGCAGTGCTGACATCCGCCATCTGGCTGGTGACAACGCTGTTCTCCAAAGAATATATGGCAGATAACAGAAACAGAAATCGCTACTATCTGTTCGTATTCCTGACATTGGGTGCGACTATGGGCATTTTCCTTTCTGCGGATCTGTTCACAACATTTATCTTCTTCGAAATCATGTCCTTCACTTCCACAGTGCTGGTAATCCATGAAGAAGATGACCATACGCTCCGTTCTGCCTATACTTATATGACAGTAGCCATCATCGGTGGTTTGGTAACACTGATGGGTCTGTTCATGATGTACCAGATGGCCGGCACACTGAACATGGCAGAACTGACAGCATTTATGGCTGCACAGGAAGACAAAACAGCTTACTATGTGGTAGGCGTTCTGATCCTGTTCGGCTTTGCTGCAAAAGCAGGTCTGTTCCCGCTGCATATCTGGCTGCCTAACGCATACAGCGTAGCACCTGCACCTTCCAGTGCGCTGCTCAGCTGTATCCTGACAAAAACAGGTGTGTTCGGTACTATCATCGTGAGCTGTAAGCTGTTCATGCATGATGCTCAGTGGGGCAATCTGATCCTGATTTTGGGTATCATCACCATGGTCATGGGTGCAGTTCTGGCGGTATTCTCCGTAAACCTGAAAAGAACACTGGCATGCTCCTCCATGTCCCAGATTGGTTTTATCATCATCGCCATCGGTATGCAGGGTCTTCTGGGCGAACATAATGCACTGGCAGCAAGCGGTACATTCCTGCATTTCCTGAACCACTCTCTGTTCAAACTGCTGCTCTTCGTTGGCGCAGGTGTGGTGTTCATGAACCTGAAGGAACTGAATCTGAACAAGATTCGTGGTTATGGTAAGGACAAACCGCTGCTGAAGTTTATCTTCCTGATGCCTATTCTGGGGATCGGCGGTATCCCTCTGTGGAATGGTTATATCTCCAAAACACTGATCCATGAATCCATGGTGGAATATATCCATCTGCTGGCAGAAGCAGGTCAGTCTGTGACATTTATGAAATGCGCAGAAGCACTGTTCCTCTTCTCCGGCGGTCTGACACTGGCCTATATGACAAAGATCTTTGTGTGCATCTTCCTGGAAAATAACCCTTACGGCGCACCGAAGTCTGTAAGAAAGGGCCCTTATATCAGCAAGATGATGGCAGTGATTCTGGCGGTTATCGCCATCTGCCTGCCTGTACTGGGCTGTCTGCCTCATCAGACACAGGATGTTCTGGCGGCAATGGGCGCACATTACATGAACGCTCATACACCTGACCATGCAATCCATTACTTTGCATGGGTGAACCTGAAAGGTGCAGTGATCTCCATCTGCGTTGGTGCGGTGGTTTACTTCCTGTTCGTACGCAAAGTGCTGATGAGAAAAGACGCAAACGGCAATGTGGTTTACGTTGACCTGTGGCCCGAATGGTTCAATATCGAAGATAAGATCTACCGTCCCGTTCTGCTGGGTGTGCTGCCTTTCGTTGGCGGTTTCTGCGCAAGATTGGCAGGCAGCCTGATGGATGGTATCATCTCCATCCTGCGTATGCTGATCTTCAATGATGATAACGGTCGCGTGATCCCTCCTGAAGATAAATATTTCTCTGCATACACAGACTTTGAAGCAGACCATGAAATGTATCGTGAAGGCTTTGCAACCAGCTTGCTGCTGATCGGTATCGGTCTGACGATCGCTACAATTTATGTAATTGTATAATTGTAAAAATCAAGCCTCTGCCGAAAGGTGAACCGAACCATTTTGTGCGGACAGCACAAAAAAGACTTTTGCAGAATTAAAT
>CALFPN010000057.1 GCA_937919015.1 uncultured Clostridia bacterium | reverse complement strand
TACCGCATAGATAACCATGGGGATGGAAGGAGGGATGATAACACCGATGGAACCAGCTGCTGCGATCAGAGCCAGTACGAATTTTTTATCATAACCTTTTTCCAGCATTGTAGGAACTACCATACCGCCTACAGCCGCTACTGTAGCAGGGCCGGAACCGGAAATAGCAGCAAAGAACATACATACTACTACTGTTACGATGGCCAGACCACCCTGAATTCTGCCGAAGAATACGGATGCCAGGTTCAGCAGTCTCTTGGAGATACCGCCGCCGCCCATCAGTTCACCGGCAAAGATGAAGAAGGGGATGGCCATGGTAGGGAAAGAGTCGCAGCCAGTTACCATGTTCTGTGCGATAAAGCCGAGTGTCAGCTGTTTTGTATAAAGAATATAGCCCAGAGATGCAATACCCAGAGAGAAACCGATGGGAACTGTCAGCACCAGACATACGATCAATGTAAGAAATACTACTGCAGCAATTGTACCTGTCATGCTTCAGCCACCTCCTCAGTATGATTTTTCAGATTTTTCACTCTTTTTACGATACACTGCAGCTGACGAATCGCTGTCAGTGCCATACCAACCATGGGTGCCGCATATACGAACTGCATGGGGATACGAATCGCAGGAGACATCTGACCGGACCAGGCGATCTTATGATATACTGTTACGCCTGTTACCGCGATGAAGATGGAGAATGCCAGAACAATGATTTCGCTCAGGATTTCAACATAAGGGCGCAGTTTTTTTGGATACAGATTGATGGCAGCATCGATACGGATGTGTTTTTCTCGTCTTGCTGTGAAGCTTACAGAGAAGTATACCAGCCATACGAACATATATCTTGCCAGCTCTTCAGACCATGTCAGAGAGTTCTGGAATACATAACGGCAGATTACCTGAATAAAGATAATAATACTCATTGCAAAAATCAGTGGAATGATGAAAAATTCCTCCAGATTGTCCCAAATTTTTTTCAACATTATTTTCCTCCCCTTTCCTATTAACCTTCAGCAGGGAATTTTACTTTTGCTTTTTCAACTTCACTATACAGCAGGTCTACAACAGAAGGATCTTTTACTTTTTCATAAGCCATATCTTTCAGACCTGCACAAGCTGCTTTGAATTCTTCCACAGCTTCGTGAGACAGTTCGTTGTATTCCATTGTGTTTTTGATGTTTTCCAGAGCGATTTCTTCGTATTCGGATACACGTTCACGTTCGTAAGCAACCGCTTCATCGGAAACTTTCAGTACGATTTCCTGCTGTTCGGGAGTCAGGCCATCAAATTTTTCCTTACTCATCAGGATCAGGTAAGGAGAGTAAATGTGTTTTGTATATGTGTAGTGGCTCTGTACTTCGTAGAATTTTGTCTGCCATGTCAGTTCGGCACCATTATCCTGTGCGTCTACTGTTTTCTGCTGCAGAGCTGTAAACAGTTCTGTGAAAGCCATGGGTGTGGGGTTCGCACCGTAGTTTTTCCACTGCTGCAGCTGCAGTTCGTTTTCCATGATACGGATCTTGATCCCTTCCAGGTCAGACATTTTTTCGATCTTCTTGTTTGTGGACAGTGTACGGAAAGAGTTTTCCTGCCACTGCAGCAGTTTGAAACCTTTGCTTTCCAGACCCTTCGCCAGTCTGTCACCCAGAGGGCCATCCAGAACTTCGTAAACCTGTTGTTTATTCTCAAAAAGCCAAGGAATATCCAGACAGAAGATGTCGTTATCAAAAGAAGCTACTGTAGCGTTTGTTGCCAGAACAATGTCGTAATTACCAAACTGACAGCCTTCCAACAGCTCACGTTCAGAGCCCAGAACGTTATCTGTGTAGATGTCGCAGCTCAGTGTGCCTTTGGATTCCTGTTCCAGACGCATTTTGAAAAATTTTGCAGCGTCGATGGTCGCAGGTGCATTGCCCAGTGCATAGATAAAGTGATAGCAGTCACTTGTCAGTTCTACACCGGAGTCAAAATTTACAGGTTCCACTTTCTTTTCTACAAAACCTGTGTTCTTTGTTGCTGTGCTTTCTGTGCCATCGGTTGTTTCTTTTTCAGAACCGCCGCAGCCTGCCAGACCAAACACTGTTACCGCCGCCAGCATCGCAGCGATACCTCTTTTTAACCTCATAGTTTTCCCTCCTCAATATTGAACTACCATTCCGGGACATTTTTCCATTCCGCCTTTCTCTCGGAAGAGAAAAATCTTTTGCATTCCGTTTGTAACACAAATCCCGATCATAAAACCTCTTTTTTCGCGAAAAAGATTTATTTAAGACAAAATCCGTCTTTTTTTGAATTATAATACTCAAAATTTTCACTGTCAATAAACAAAAAATCCAAAATAAATGCTATTTTTCTTTGAATCAAAACTCTTTTTTTGTTAAAAATGTATAATAGCACTTAGATACATCACAAAAAGAAAATGATAAGACATTTTTTACATATTAAAACAGCTATTTTTTGAAGTTTTATAGTTTTTTTCATTTCAAAATGAAGTTTTAAAATTATTTTTTAATCTATTTTGTGTCTTATTTTCAAAAATAAAGGTTTTTAACAAAAAAATTATAGACTTTTTCCCTTTAGCAAGGGTATAATACAATTAGAAATTCTTTACCCCTGTCTTACAACAGCAGCGGATAATCAAAAACAAAACCTATGTAATGAAAAAAATTGAAAGAGGAGATTTTATGGGGAAAAAATTGACACTGACCGATAAGATCTATCAGGATATCAAAGATGATATCAACACAAAGATTTTTCAGCCAGGAGAAAAACTGAATATCAAAGAACTGGCAAGAAAATACGATGTCAGTGACACACCGGTGAAGCAGGCCCTGCAAAGGCTGGCGGACGAAAAAATTGTGATAAACACACCGAACAAAGGGATGAGCGTGCGGACGATGACTCCCCACGAAATGTCTGATATTTTTGATATGCGTCTGATGATGGATACTTTTTTTATCAAGGATATCGTGACAACGCTGAACTATAACGCAGACCTGCGCCAGCAGCTGATTGATAATCTGGAAAAGCAGAATGCGTTTATTTCCGGAAATGATTCCGAGCATAAACCAGAAGAATATTTTGAACTGGATTTTGAATTTCATACACTGTATCTGAAAGCATCCGGTAACCAGAAAGCCGTTGATGTTTTCCGTAGCATGCAGCCCTTTACCTATGCTTCCGGCATGTATGTGAGCCAGCCAAAATACAGAGATATGGAATGTGTGCAGGAACATCAGGCCATTCTGGATGCTGCACTGGCTTCTGATCTGGATGCCCTGCGCAGAGCCATTGAAATCCATCTGGAAAATTCCAACAAAGCCCTGCGGCTGATCTTTAAAGTAAATCAAATGGTACATCCTGATTAAAGAAAAACGAAAACCATCATTCGTAAGGCTTCGCCTTACTCTTATGCCCTAACGGGTCCACAGTTCTTCGAACTATGCAGGTTTGCTCCGCAAACCTACGAAAGTATAAAAAGCCAGTCAATCCCATAAATGGTTTGACTGGCTTTTTATTACTTTCTATGGTTTTCTACGCTTAGATTACAAAGAGCATGAATGCACCGTTTTCTTCATAAGACAGTTCATTCCAGTACTTCAGGAATGTTGCTGCATCCAGATCTGCATCGTTTGTCATAACGCAGACAGTATGGGGTGTACCGCCTTCCTGCACGGTAAAGTTTTCAAACACTTTGATTTCTGTAAAACTCTGTGTTTTATAATCTTCTTTTTCTTCGTATTCATAGCCATCTCTTGTTACATCAGACACGACCAGATAAGAACCATCTTCCTGTCTCTGCACATAGTCCAGCATCGCCCCGCCATTTTTGGAAAACTGGCACAGGATCACAGATTCTGTTTCTTCTGCCATAAATGCATCCCAATGTTCCTGTCCGCCGACAACTGCGCCATTGGCAATCGTGAATAATCCTGCTTCCGTTGCTGCCGCTGCATCCAGATCCGCTGCATAAGACTGTAGTTCTGCCTGCATTTCTGTTGCAATCGGATTTTCGTTTTCCGGCTGCACTTTTCCACTGCCGCCGCAGCCCGCCATGCCACAAACCATTACCACCGCAAATACCATCGCTAACATTCTTTTTTTCATTTCTGATTTCCTCCTTGCATTTCTTCTACGGGAAAACGTTTTTTGCCCCGTTTCATCATTCTCCCTGTTTCCTCGAAAACCGTTCTTTCTATCACAGGTTCATGGGTATTTTCCACCACACACCATCGATTTTTCGGTAATTCTTGGACTTTTTTCTCCTTAAAACTGATTTTCTCTTCCTTCCCCTGCACCATATGACCCAGATAAACCGGATTTCTCAGGATCTTTCGCACCGTTCCTGCAGACCATTTCCGGCAGTCCTTTCTGCCCAGATCCTGTCCGCGGCTTTTTTTCACCTGAGAAGGCGTAGGAATCGCCCATTTTGTCAGCCTTTCTGCAACCATTTTACAGGAAAGACCCGATAAATACAACCCATATATTTGCTTCACGATCGGTGCCGTTTCCGGATCAATGACCAGATGATGCCGGTCTTTCGGGTCTTTCCGATAGCCGTAGGGCGCATAATTTCCCAGAAACTTTCCTTCCTCCATTTTTCTGCGGAACACCGCCCGAATATTTTCCGAAAGCTCTTCCGAATACCATTCATTGACCAGACTGTTGATCTGTCTGGCTTTTTTGTTGGCACGAAAGGCCGTATCCACATGATCCACCGCCGTCACAAAACGAATTCCCCACAACGGGAATTTTCCATGGAGATAATATTCTGCTGTCACTGCATTTCTGGTAAAACGGGACTGGGTCTTGCAAAGGATCACAGAAAACCGCCCCTTTTCCGCATCCTGCAGCATGCGCTGAAATTCCGGTCGATCCTCCCGCAGGCCGGAATAGTCTTCATCGGCGTAAATATCATAAACCAACCATCCCTGTTTTGCTGCATACTCCAGCAAAAGAGCCCGTTGATTGCGGATACTTTCGCTTTCCTCCTGTTCCTTTTCCCGATCCTCCACAGAAAGCCTGCAGTAAATTGCCGCCATTTCCTGCTTCATAGAACTGCTCCTTTTTCTCTTTTTAAAAAGATATGCCGTTCTGCTTTTCCAACATAATAAAGAAGCCTTAACCCTTGCGAGTTAAGGCTTTTTATTCCTAGATCAAAGTCCTCTGAAAATATATTTCTGACATTTGGGGCATGTCACATCATCATGGATCTTTCTGCGGCAATCCAGTGTTTTCCCGCAATGAGGGCAAACATACAGCTTTGTTTCCAGAAAAATATCCAAAACAACAAGAATGATTGCCAAAGGGATATTAGATGCAAATACAAATGCAATGGCTGCCAGAGCGTAAAGCACCACGCTGAGTTTCTGGAATTTTTTGAATTTTGCCTTCAGGGCACTTCCTTTATCGGTTAAGGCTTGCACGATGATTTCCTCCTTTTTCCCGTTTCATTGATATTATTTTACCGCAAACAGGCATAAAAAGCAAGGAAATCCTATCTTTCCCCTTCTCTGCTCCCGTGATCCATGTCACGGGTATTGCCTGCGGAAACGGTATCCTTTCTCAGGGCATCTATTGTGGGATTGCCCCCCATGTAAATATCGTTTCCATCAAGATCCTCGACAGAGGCGGTCAGGGAAATTCCGCTCAGGCCGTTCGCGCCCTTCGATGGATAATGGACAATTTCCGCAAATATAATATCAGAGTAGTGAATCTTTCCATCGGCACAAACGACAGAAAGGTGAATCTTCCTTTGAAAGAAGCTGTGGAACGGCTCTGGCAGGCCGGCATTGTTGTGGTGGCCGCCGCAGGAAATCCCGATGGACACAGCGGGCACCGCCCCCCTCCCGCCGTCAGCAGCGGCGTCATTTCCGTCGGAGCCTGGGAAGATCGGCATTATTTCCAAAACACCGCCTTTTCCCGCTTCACAAAGGAAGAAGGCCCAGACCTCTGGGCTATGGGGGATGATGTCATTTCTGTCCTCTCTCCCGATTATGATTTTACCCTGCCCAATCGCTGCCGTCAGAATATGGTAAATGCCCATTATATTCGTATGAGCGGCGCATCCATGGCAACGCCTTTGGTCAGCGGTGCCGCAGCCCTCCTGCTGGAACGCCATCCACGGGCCCATCCGCGGGAAATCAAAAACATGCTGCTGCAGCTCACCCTGCCGACGGAAGGACTCCTGACCAGAGAATTGATCCTAACATGATAACAGAAAGGTGGCTGAACCATGTCAGAAAATACCCTTTACGCCCTTGCCCGCTCCCTGCAGCAAACCAACGGACTGGAACGGGATTTTAATCAGATGCTTTCTGCTCTGCGGAATACCATAGAAACGGAATATGTACAAAAAATCCGCACTGCCGCCAAAACAGAAAAAAATTTTTCTGTGGAACACCCCCCAAAGGAAGTGACCCTTCTGCGTGCTCTGTCCGCTTTTGCCGATGAAAATGGCAAAGATCAGATCGACCGCATGGCCCAGAGCCTGCTTTTCCTGCATACCATGCAGCATATCCACCAAAACGTGCAGGAGCTCTCTGCCGGAAATCTGCTGGAAGCCCGCAGCGCAGAGGGCGTTCCATCGGACGACGCCCTTTCGGCACATTCCGCTCGACTGGCCGGACTGCTTCTAACCTTAGCCCTTGCCGACCAGTTCTGAACACACAAAAGCCTCAGGTCTATACAACCTGAGGCCCCTTTTCTCTGTCAAACGCGGGTTTCTGCACAAATATCATTCTCCTGCTGCATCATGCATGATCGCTGACAACAAACATATTCATTTTTTTCAATGCCTTGATATCTTCCTTGGAGACAGCCAGCTCCTCCTTTAATTCTTCATTTTCCTCCAGAATTTCAGGGGACAACACAAATTTAAAACAGGCAGGAAGGATGGGCTGCGTGGAAAGGCCGCAGTAAAGACCTGCCATTCTGCCGCTGTGGCTAAAGGAATTAATGGCATAGAGGAATGCTCTTTCCACCTTATTGTTCTGGTTTTCAAAATTAAAGTTTACAAACGTATCATATCTGCGCATTACACCGTGATACAGCAGCTTGCACTGATAATAATTTTCAAAGCTTTCCAGATATGCATACATATTGGCATCAAATACACCGTTTTCCTGACCGCCATCCTGAACTTCAATGATATTGCGGGCAATGCGGTTACGTCTGCCGTCATAGAAATACATATAATATCTGGTCTTACTCCATCGGCTTTTGCTCAGATCTTCACCTTCTGCAGCAACTTCCTCTTCGTTGGTGTAATCAATCAGCTGATTCACTGCCACATCCAGCGCACGGGCGATCACAAACAACGTCTCAATATCGATGGAAATATCCCCGTTTTCATATTTGGAAACCGTTGCTTTACTTTTATGGATCTTTCCTGCAAAGGTTTCAATGGTCATCCCCTTCATTTTTCGGTACAGACGAATCCGCTGTCCTACATGGATACTGATTTCTTTCATTTTCATCCTCACCTATGTCCTTTTCCCCACGACCATGCCTCTCTTTAGCATGGCATTATTATAATACAAATCCTGTGAAATGCAACCACTGTACCCTTTGACATTTTTCATATCATATATTATGGAAACTGAATCATTTCTTCTTTCCAAAAAACAAATTCGCCCCTGTTTTCCGTAAAATCCGTTTCCGGATACGATATCTTCTCCTAGGAAAAACACGCCTGTTTTTTCAATCTTTTCCAAACAAATCTACCAAAAAGTTTCCCGTGGTTAAAAATATCCCCTTATTAACATTCCCACTTCCAATTATATTGTTCATCATTGTATCACAGAGTTTTTTGAAAATCCATGTTTTTTTCTACATACTCCCTTCAGAAAACGTTAAAAGATATTTAATATTATGTAAATTTAACAAACAGAATAGGCTTTATCAGATTTCATTTTTGCCATTTTAAACCAAACAAAAAGATTATGTCAATTTCATAAAAATAAGAAAATCTATAATTTATGAAACTTTTCTGCATATTTCCATCGTATGCGTACATATCTGCCCACTTTTTCCACCCACAGTACACATTTTTCTAGTTTACATGAAATTTAACACCTTTTGCGACATTTGACAAAAATTTTCGTACCCATCATAATTTATTTGTAAACCAAAATTCCCGTTCAAGTATTCGGAAATTCTTTGGAGAGAAACTATCAAATTTTTTCAGGAGGCGTTCAAACGTATGAGAAAAAAAACAAATTTTGCGGACATTGCAGTCATCGGACTTGCCCTGTTTGCCATGTTTTTCGGCGCAGGCAACCTGATCTTTCCCCCTTATCTCGGCACAAACGCAGGCAGTGAATGGTTTCTGGGCTTCATGTGCTTCTTTGTAGCCGACGTCGGACTGGCTCTGGTAGCCATCCTTTCCATGATTAAAAGCGGCGATGTTTCCATTCAGGGTGTAACTCGAAAGCTGGGCCCTGCTCCCTCCATGATCATCAACACGCTGATCGTACTGTGCATCGGCCCTTTTCTGGCTATTCCCCGTACCGCAGCCACAACCTTTGAAATGGGGATTATGCCCATCTTCCCCTCTATCAACAGCTGGGTATTTGGTGCCATCTTCTTTGGTTTGGTACTGCTGTTCACCGTACGTCCCTCCGGCGTTATTGACGTCATCGGTAAATATTTGACTCCTGTTCTTGTGGCATGTCTTTTAGCAATGATCGTTCTGGGCATAATAAACCCCATTGGCGATATCAGCTCCGTAGCAAAATTTGATACGGTAAAAGAAGGGATTCTGTCCGGGTATCAGACCATGGACGTTCTGGCTTCTATCGTATTTGTCATCATCATTATTTCTGCAGCAAAAGACAAGGGATACACAGAAACAAAAGATACCATGGGCGTAGTAATCAAATCCAGCATCTTCGCTGCCGTTGCCCTGTTCGTAATCTACAGCGGCCTGGCATTTTTGGGTGCTACAACCTCTGCAGGCGGTTTTGAAAGCTATAACCAGACAGGCCTGGTGGTAGCCATCACCCAGTCTCTGATCGGAAACTATGGTGTTTTGGTTCTGGCAATCATTGTATTCTTTGCCTGCCTGACCACAGCCATCGGTCTGGTTTCTTCCTGTGCATCTTATTTTGAAGAACTGACAAAGGGCAAAGTTTCCTATACAAAGGTTGTCCTTGCAACGGTTGCTTTCAGCTATATCGTTTCCAACTTCGGTATTTCCGCCATCATCAGCATCGCTTCTCCCGTACTGAGCCTGCTGTATCCCGTGGTTCTGGTAATGATCGCACTGAATTTCTTTGGCAATAAAATCAAAAACAACAATATTTATATTTTCGCAGCCATGTTTGCGCTAATCGCCAGCGGCGCAGAAGTGCTGAACGGCTTCGGCTTCCCTCTGGAATTCATCCACCATCTGCCTCTGGGCTCCTTCCAGTGCGGCTGGGTGGTTCCTGCCATCATTGGCGGTCTCATCGGCAAATGCATTCCCGCTTCCGAAGGCAGTTTCTCCTTCAGCAGAGACGACGAAGACCCCGACGCAGCATGATAAAAT
The DNA here is from genome assembly GCA_937919015.1 of uncultured Clostridia bacterium. Classification (GTDB taxonomy): domain Bacteria; phylum Bacillota; class Clostridia; order Lachnospirales; family Anaerotignaceae; genus Anaerotignum_A. The sequence goes on along the minus strand of CALFPN010000057.1, from coordinate 30,250 downwards.
CCGGTATTCCTATCCTTTACAAATAAATATAAAATGATAGAATGGACACTGTCTCCCGACAGTGTCTTTCTATTTTTGAAAAAATTTTCCAAAGACCCAAACTTTTTCCACCTTCCGCTCATCTATAAGACAGAAAACAGAAACAGTTTTCAAATGAACCGCGGAACATAATAGAAGGAGGTACCCCCAATGCAGGATATTTACGACTGCACTGTACAATACATCATTGAAAATCAAAATAAATTTTATCGTCTGGCTTACAGCTATGTGCAGGAAGAGCAGGCCGCCCTGGATGTGGTGCAAAACGCCATCATCCGCGGTCTGGAGGGCTGCTACGGGCTGCGAAACCCGCTGGCAATCAAGACGTGGTTTTACCGCATCGTGGTGAATGAATCGCTGCAATATCTGCGCAAACAAAAAAACCTGACGACGCTCACAGAAGAACATACGGCAGGGCTGACCTATACGGAGCCCGCCTTCGCCGAAGATCACGAGGCTTATGCCGCTGTGATGCAGCTGCCTGAGCCAATGAAGACCGTCGTCATCCTTCATTACTATGAAGACCTGACCTTAAAACAGATCGCAGAAATCACCGACACCCCCCTTAGCACCGTAAAAACCCGCCTATACAGTGCCTTACGAAAACTGAAACAGACTTTGAAGGAGGAAGCATAAATGAATTCCGAAAACGGCAAACAGACTTACGAATCCATTCCCATTCCCGAAAAACTGAACGAAATGGTAGCCCAGACGATCGCATCTCAAAATAAGGAGGAAATTCTCATGAGTTACGAAAACAAAAAAACAACATCTAAAACATCCCGTCCCGTATGGAAAGGCTGTATGGCAGCTGCTGCCGCTTTTCTGGTGGCAGGTACCGTCGGGCTGAACGCCAGCCCTGCCTTTGCGGAAGAAATGAGCAAAGTACCTGTCATCGGCACGCTGGCACAGGTGTTGACGTTCCGCTCTTTCACAGGCGTCGTAGGTGACGTAGAGCTGGATGTAACTGTTCCTGTTGTGAAAGGTGCTGACGGCAAAGAACTGCCTGCAAAGGTAAATGCCCGCATCCAGCAGCTGACAACCAACTATGAGACAGAGGCAAAGGCAGAACTGGCAGAATACAAAGAAGCCTTCTTTGCTAACGGCGGCACGGAAGCAGAATGGGCTGACCGCACCATGAGCTTGTTCATTGATTATGATGTGAAGTATTTCGAAGACGATATTCTTTCCCTGCAGGTAACAACGGCGAAAAGCTGGGTTTCTGCTGAGGAAGAACATTACTTCTACAATATCGATCTGAAAAAAGATACAGAACTGACGCTGGCAGATGTGCTGGGAGAAAATTATGTGGAAATCTGCAACAAATCCATCACGGACCAGATCAATGCAAGACTGGCAGCAGATGAAAACGCAGCATTCTTCGGCTTCGGTGATGATGACGGATTTGCGGAAGGTTTCACAACAGTAGACGACAGCACACCCTTCTATCTGAACGCTGAGGGTAATGTTGTCATCTCCTTCCCCGAATATTCCATCGCTCCCGGTTCCATGGGCATTCAGGAGTTTGTAATCTCCTAAGGACTCTGCCCTTAAAACCCGCAGAGGGATTATCCCTCTGGGCACCTATACCAAAAACGCTATCCTTTCTGATAGCGTTTTTCTTTTTCATAAATATAAAGTTGTTTTTTGCGTGATTCTATGTTATTCTGTTTTTATAGCAAAGACATTTGTTTTTTAAAAAAGAGGAGGGCTTTCCTATGAAAAAGAAACTGGCATTGGCATTGACCGCCATTCTGGCATTCAGCGCGGTACCCGCATATGCAGGGGTTCCTGCATCCCCCACTGCGTCCAAAGTGACTGTAGACGGCCAATCCAAAGCCTTTGAGGCTTACAACATCAATGACAACAACTATTTTAAATTAAGAGACATCGCCTATGTGCTGAACGGCACAGATGCCTCCTTCTCTGTCGGTTGGGACGGTGCCGCAAACTCCATCGCTCTGGAAAAAGGCGAAGCTTACGCCCCCACAGGCAGCGAAATGAAGGTCAGCGGCACAAAAGATATCAAAGATGCCGTTGCCAGCAACTCCTCCATCCTCATTGATGGCGTGAAAGCTGCATTGAAGGCATATAACATCAACGGCAATAACTATTTTAAACTGCGTGACTTGGGCACAGCCCTTGGATTCCATGTTGGCTGGGACAATGCTTCCCAGACCATCTCCATTACCTCTGTTCCTTCCGCTGCAGAAAAACCTGCCGCGAAAGAAGAAAAAACAGAGCTGACCATGGCAGAACTGAAGGAAATGGGCGTAGATATTGAAATCGTAAGTATTTTTTACGAGAGCCTCCACTTGGACGATCCCTTCTTCATCGAAGCAGTAACCTTTGCTGATGATTCTCCCTTCAAGGCCATTTCCACCAAATCCGTAACTGTATGCGGCACAGAAGCAAAAACAGATATTTACACCGGTGCTTATGCAGCAGAAATCTGGAAGGTTGACTATGTACCCACGGATTTCTATCTGAAATACAGTTTCCCCAATGGCGTTATGGTACTGAACAACGAACCCGCACTTCCCGATTACGGCAAGAGAAATGACATCTCCATCGAATATCAGCTGCAGACAAAAGACGGCAAGCTTTATACCTGCAAAACAAACTACAACCTGCTGGTAGAAGGCAACGGCGGCATCGACCTCTGGTAAACATCATACAAAACAAAAAAGGTATCCCCTTTCGGAGATACCTTTTTATTTTTTATCAAATCATATCCTTATGGCAAAAACGCCAGTTTTTACATATAGGGATCAAGGGGTATTATACCCCTTGCGTGGGTTTGGGAGTAGAACTTCCAAGAATCACTTGATCTGTTCTGCAACAACTTCTTTTGCTTTTTCCAGTGCTTCGCCAATCTTGGAAGCATCTTTCCCGCCGGCCTGTGCCATATTGGGACGGCCACCGCCGCCACCGCCGCATGCTGCAGCCGCCGCTTTGATGATATTGCCTGCGTGTGCGCCTTTTTTCACAACATCCTCTGTTGCCATAACAATCAGGCTTACTTTGCCGCCTGCTTCGCCGGCCAGAACGATGACACCGCTGCCCAGTTTGTTTTTCAGCTGGTCGCCCAGGGTACGCATTGCGTTACCATCCATATCTTTTACTTCCGCAGCCAGAACCGCTACGCCGTTGATGTCTACTTTTTTATTCAGCATTTCATCTGCAGCACCGCCAGCCATTTTTGCTTTCAGTTTTTCCAGTTCTTTTGTCAGTTCTTTCTGTTCTGCCAGCAGCTGTTCCACTCTTGCTACCAGTTTATCGGGAGAAGTTTTTGTGATCTGCGCCAGTGTACGGATCTCTTCTTCCTGTGCCTGATAGTGAGCCAGCGCACCTTCCCCGGTCAGGGCTTCGATACGTCTAACCCCTGCAGCGATACCGTTTTCGGAAACGATCTTGAAGGAACCAACCTGTGCTGTATTTTTCAGGTGTGCACCGCCGCAAAGTTCGATGCTGTAGCCGCCCATGTCAACGACACGAACCACGTCACCATATTTTTCACCGAACAGTGCCATTGCACCTTTTTCTCTTGCTGCATCGATGGCCATTTCTTCTGCGCTGATATCATAGCTTGCGAAGATCGCATCGTTTACCAGTCTTTCCACTTCTTTGATTTCTTCAGCAGTCATGCCGGAGAAGTGTGTGAAGTCGAAGCGCAGTCTGTCTGCGGTTACCAAAGAGCCGGACTGTTCAACGTGTGTACCCAGAACGGTTCTCAGGGCTTTCTGCAGCAGGTGTGTTGCAGAGTGGTTTCTGGAGGAAGCCATTCTGTGTCTCTTGTCGATGGAAGCTGTTACCACATCATCCACCATGATGGTACCTTCTTTTACCGTACCCATGTGGGCAACTTTGCCGCCGACCACTTTCACGCAGTCTGTGACTTCTACCAGACCGTTGGCTGTTTTGATGGTACCGTGGTCACCCACCTGACCGCCGCTTTCTGCGTAGAAAGGTGTTTTATCCAGGAATACTGCCACGCTGTCACCAGCCTGTGCGCCTGTTGACACTTCATCATTCGCTACCAGCGCGATCACTTTCGCATCGGAAACTTCCGCCACATCATAGCCGGCAAATACAGTTGTCAGGTCTGCAGACAGTTCGTTGTATACAGTTTCCGCAGCACCCATATAGTTAGATTTGCTTCTGGCTGCTCTTGCACGGTCTTTCTGTGCTTTCATTTCCGCCGCAAATGCTTCTTCGTCTACGCTCATGCCTGCTTCTTCCAGAATTTCTTTTGTCAGGTCGATGGGGAAGCCATATGTGTCATACAGACGGAAGGATTTTTCGCCGCTCATCACTGTCTGGCCGGCTGCTTTCATTTCTTCCATATCCTGTTTCAGGATTTCCATACCGTTGTCGATTGTTTTGTAGAAGCTGTTTTCTTCCAGAGACAGGATCTTGAAGATATATTCCTGTTTATCTACCAGTTCAGGGTAAGCTTCCCCGCTGCAAGCGATGACGGATTTGGACAGTTCCGCCAGGAATTCACCCTGAATGCCCAGCAGTTTACCATGACGGGCAGCTCTTCTCAGCAGTCTTCTCAGAACGTAGCCGCGGCCTTCGTTGGAGGGCAGAACGCCGTCTGCTGTCATCATGGTTACGGAACGGATGTGGTCTGTGATGATACGAACGGAAACGTCTGTTTTGCCGCCCTTGCCGTATTCCACACCTGCTTTTGCACAAACAGCATCACGGATGGATTTTACAGTATCCACATCAAAGATAGAGTCTACGCCCTGCATGATGGTCGCCATACGTTCCAGACCCATACCGGTATCAACGTTTTTGGATGCCAGTTCGGAATATGTGCCGTCTTCGTTGGCATTGAACTGGGTCAGAACCAGATTCCAGAATTCCATATATCTGTCACAGTCACAGCCTACGCCGCAAGTAGGGCTATCGCAGCCGTATTCGGGGCCGCGGTCATAGTAAATTTCTGTACAAGGACCGCAGGGGCCTGTACCGTGTTCCCAGAAGTTATCAGCCTTGCCCAGTTTTACGATTCTGTCTGCGGGCAGACCAACTTTTTCTTTCCAGATTTCACCTGTTTCATCGTCTTCTTCGTAGATGGTTACATACAGTCTGTCCGCGGGGATTTCCAGCCATTCTGTTACGAATTCCCAAGACCAGGGAATGATTTCGTTTTTGAAATAATCACCGAAAGAGAAGTCGCCCAGCATTTCGAAGAATGTACCGTGACGCGCTGTTTTACCCACGTTGTCAATATCGCCGGTACGGATACATTTCTGACATGTTGTTACTCTTTTGCTGGGGGGGATTTCCTGACCTGTGAAGTAAGCCTTCATAGGAGCCATACCGGAGTTGATCAACAGCAAGCTGTTGTCATTCTGGGGTACCAGAGGGAAGGATTTCAGACGCAGGTGGTCTTTTGTTTCAAAGAATTTCAGGAATTGTTCTCTGATTTCGTTTACACCAAGATTTTTCATATTTATTTGCCTCCTTTTCTTGAGGGCTTTGCCCTCAAACTCCCACCAAGGGGATCATCCCCTTGGAACCCGATTTTGCAAAAACATTCGTTTTTGCATTTTCGGGCATAGTATTCAAAAATTAGGTTTTCGTACGCGAAAGCGTAATAAAAAAGTCCCTGAACTACTGTTCAGGGACGAATAATCGCGGTACCACCCTAGTTACAGTGAAAATACACTGTCACTCAAAACCGTTAACGCCGGCATACGTTGCGACTTACTCCTATTTCCGCCGCAAAGCTGTGTTCTCTTGCGAGAATCGAAAAGACTGCTTCCATTCCGCGTTTCTGAGGCTTTCCCACCAAACGGCCTCTCTCTGAAAGTTCTGCCGGAACGTACTCCTTCTTTTCATGGCTTTTCGCTAATGATTAGATTATAAGCACAGGCAAATCGTTTGTCAAGGCGGAAACATCCCCTTTTACTGGGAAATATCAACTTTTTTCAGCATCTCTCTCAGCGTATCGCCCATGCGCTTCAGCCCCACCTCGATCTTATCGTCGCTGAGGTTGCCGAAGCTGAGGCGGACATGGCTGTCCTCTTCTCCACTGATATCAAACTGGCTGCCGGGGGTCAGGATCACATTCTTTTCCAGCATACGGCTGCAGAAAGCTTCTGCATTGATGCCTTCCGGCAATTGGATCCACAGACTTACCCCGCCATTGGGCAGACCATATTTCGCCACGCCGGAAAGATACTTCCGCGCCGAGGAAAGGGTCTTACGGTATTTTTCACCGCCATAACGGCGCATTTGAGCCGCATGCTGTTCCCAGCCGTTTTCCCGCAGATAATATTCCAAAGCCCTCTGAATAAAGCCGGAGGTGGAAATATCCGTAGTATATTTCGCCTCCATCACTGCCTGATGGATTTTTTTCGGCAAAACCGCCAACCCGATACGCAGCCCCGGCATCAGGATCTTTGAAAAGCTCTTGATGTAAATGACGCGGTTTTTATAATCCAGTGCCTTCAAAGGCACGATATCCTCTTTGCCGTAATGGAAATCACAGAAATTATCCTCTTCGATAATGTATGTATCATATTTTTCTGCCAATTCCAGCAGCTTCCGTTTTTTCTCCATGGAATAGGAAATGCCTGTAGGTGCCTGAAAATAAGCCATCATATAAATAAATTTCGGCTGATACAGTTTCAGATAATCCTCCAGAATGGTCATATCCATGCCATCCTCCTCCAAAGGGACTTCCACCAGCTTTGCCCCACGGGAAAGGAAGGCCCCTGCGGCACCATAAAACGTAGGTTTTTCCACAAAAACCACATCTCCATAATGCACCATAACCTTGGAAATGATATCAATCCCCTGCTGGGCACCGGAAAGCACCTGCACATTTTCCACCGTCGTCTTGATGCCATAGCTTTCCAGATAGCGGCAAAGCTGTTCCCGGAGGGGTGCATAGCCCATACCGTCCATATAGCTGAAGGCCCCGCCCTTTTCCCTATCCAGCACCTCATTAAAAGCTTTCTTAAATGCGTCCACAGGAAACATTTCATGGGGCAGGGATGTGCCGGAAAAATTGATGGCATTTTCCACAGAAAGTTCATCAGCAAAGGAGCGGATATTCTTATTGGCCACAGGCTCCGGAATATGTTCCACAGGCAAAGGGGAAACGAAGGTGCCGCTGCCCACACGGGAATAGACCATCTGTTTCTGTTCCAAATATTTATAGGCATTAACGATGGTCACGGAGTTGACCCCAAAATGCTGCGCCATTTTTCGGATGGGAGGCAGCTTGCTGTTGGCAGGCAGATATCCATCGGAAATCAGCGTCAAAATGGATTCTGCCAGCTGCTGGTAAAGGGGTGTATCTATCTCTTTATGCAGTTGTATCTGAAAAATTTCTTCCATATTATATATTCCTCAAATCGATATTTTTTTCTGTCAATATTCTTTCCTGCCGCCGGCACCGGGAATGCCCATGGCCTCTCTGTATTTGGCCACGGTTCTTCTGGAAATCTGAACCCCTTCGGCAACCAGCTTTTCCGTCAGCTCTCTGTCGCTCAGGGGTTTTCTCTTATCTTCTTCCCCGATGATGGTTTTCAGTCTTTCTTTGATGCTGTCCGCAGAAACCGTTCCTTCTTCCGTTTTCGCCATGGCTTTGGAAAAGAACCCATGGAGAGGAAAGACCCCTCGGTCACACTGGAGATACTTTTCCTTCACCGCACGGCTGACGGTAGATGCATGGATGCCCAGTTCCTCCGCCACATCCGTCAGGCGTAAGGGGGCCAACCGCCCCTGCTGTTTCGTGAAAAACACCTTCTGTCGGCGGACGATACACTCCGCCACCTGCTGCAGCGTGCTTTCCCTGCGGGCAATGCACTGCAGAGCCCATTCCGCCTGTTTCAGTTTTTCGGAAATATATTCTTCCGTTTCTGCACCTGCTCCCTTCCGCAGCATCTGCACATAAGAATGGCTGATAGTCAGATGCGGGATCACACCGCCATTGACAGTCACCGCCAGTTCTCCGTTTTTATACTCCACCAGAATATCGGGGATCACATATTCCACCCGCTCCTCTCCCGCAAAACCGCTGCCGGGTTTTGGCTGACAGGAGCGAATCTCTTTCACCGCCTCTTTGATTTCCGAAGTTGTCGTTTTTAATTGTTTTGCAATATAAGAAAGGCGGTTCCCCGCCAGATCTTCCAGATATGCTTCTGCCAATTGCACAGCAAGAGCCGACGCGTCTTTCTGCCGTAACTGAATCAAAAGACATTCTCTCAAATCCCTTGCCCCTACTCCAACAGGATCGAGGGACTGAAACTCTTTCAGGATGCGGGCGGCAGTGGTTTCCTTCATGGGATATCTTTCCATCATCATTTCCAGAGCATCCGCCTCCAAATATCCGCTTTCTGCTGTGCTTTCCGCCAGAAAACGCAGCACAGCCTTATGCCCCTCCGAAATCTCTTGAATATTGATCTGGAAAATCAGATATTCCCGCAGACTCTGTCCGTCCTTGCTGCCAAAGCGGGCATCTTCTCTTTCCTTCCCTTCCTGTTCCGCCTGATAAAAACTGCGGTTCTCTCCATCGGCTTCTTCCAGCCACTCCATTTTTTGCAGCAGCTCCTGCCCCCTGCGATCAAAAGCTTCCTCTCCTTCGCTCCAGTCCACCAGAGGATTTTCCTCTGCCAGCTCTCTGGCATATGCAGAAAGGGCAAGGGCATTCATCTGCAGGATCTCTACGGACTGCTGCTGCCGCAGGCTCAAGGTTTGCTTCTGTTGTAATTGCAGCGAGATCTCCACCGTTTCCTCTCCTTTCCTTCTTCCTTCAAATTGCTTTCATTTTATCATAATTTTAACGAATTTTACAGCATTTTGTCTAAATATCCCTAAAAATACAATGGAAAAGCCCCGTTATTATGGTAATAAATTAACATTTACTTTTATAGATAATAAGTATAAAATATAAACGATGATTCATTCGCATACAAAGAATTTTGTACCGGCGGATGTTTCCGCAATATTATAGTGCAAAAATCAGGTTTCAGCATTTTTTTGCGAAAGGAAGTCTTTTTTGGAAAAACTTAGGTGAAAATTTCTTTTGAAAAAAAGTTTTTTCGCTTTTTTTCTGCGAAATTGTTGAGAAATTCTTGTTTTTGTATTAAAATATTGCTGTTATATTATAGTTATTTTTTTATAAAAGTATAACTTTTAAACCCGTGCCGTCTCAGGCACATGACAATTTTGAACAGAGGGGGATAATATGCAAACTTTAACGTTCAAACGCGGCGTACACCCTCCCGATGGGAAAGAACTGGCAAAAGACCAGCCCATCAAGGTGATTATGCCCAAAGAAGGCTCCGAATTGTTCTACCCTATGAGCCAGCACATCGGTGCTCCTTGTGATCCACTGGTAGCTGTAGGCGATCATGTAAAAGTAGGACAGAAAATCGCTGAATCCGGCGCGTTTATGTCTTCTCCTATCTTCGCTTCCGTATCTGGCGAAGTAGTAGACATCAGACCTATGCTGGTGCCCGGCGGTGCTATGGTAAAAGCTATCGTTGTGAAAAACGACGGCAAAATGGAAGAGATCGAAGGTCTCAACGAAGGTAAAGATTACACAACCATGACAAACGACGAAATTCTGGCAGCAATCAAAAATGCCGGCGTTGTTGGTCTGGGTGGTGCAGGTTTCCCTACACATGTAAAACTGAACCCTCCCAAAGACACACCTATCGATCACATCCTGATCAATGCGGCAGAATGTGAACCTTACCTCACATGTGACTACCGCCTGATGCTGGAAGAACCCGAAAGAATCGTAAGAGGTCTGCAGATCATGCTGAAACTGCATCCCAATGCAAAAGGCGTTATCGGTATCGAAGATAACAAACCCGAAGCAATTGCATCTATGCAGAAAGCATGTGAAGGCATCGACAACATCACTGTTCAGCCTCTGACAACAAAATTCCCTCAGGGTTCTGAAAAACACCTGATTTACGCTATCACAAAGAGAGAAGTTAAATCCGGTGCTCTGCCCGCTTCCGCTGGCTGTATCGTAGACAACGTTGACACAGTTGTTGCTATCGAAAGAGCAATCGAAAAAGGCAGACCTCTGATGAGAAGAATCGTAACAGTTTCCGGTAAAGGTATCAAAAACCCTGGTAACTACAAAATCAGAATCGGTATGACACTGAGAGATCTGGTTGACGCTATCGGCGGTTTCAACGAAGAAAACCCTCCCGTAAAACTGATCGCAGGTGGTCCTATGATGGGTCCCACACTGTACACACTGGATGTTGCATCCGTTAAAACAACTTCCGGTCTGCTGTGCTTCACAAAAGACGAAGCATACATTCCCGAAGAAAGAAACTGTATCCGTTGCGGTAAGTGCGTAGATCACTGTCCTATGGGCCTGATGCCCTTCATGCTGAATGCTTTTGCAATCAAGGGCGACGGCGAAGGCTTTGTAAAACATCACGGTCTGGATTGTATCGAATGTGGTTCCTGCTCTTACGAATGTCCTGCAAAACGCCAGCTGGCTCAGTCCATCAGAGCGACTAAGAAAATCGAAGCAGGCAAAAAAGCAGCAGCTGCCGCAGCAGCAAGAGCAAAAGCTGAAGCTGAAGCAAAAGCCAAAGCAGAAGCGGAAAAGAAGTAAGAAGGGGGAGAATAAACAATGGCTAACTTTGTAGTATCCGGTACCCCTCATGTGCGTTCTAAAGAATCCATCCAGAGCATCATGCGTGATGTAATCATCGCTCTGGTTCCTGCAACAGCAGCGGGTATCTATTATTTTGGTATTTCTGCACTGATTCTGATCATTGCAGCAATCGTATCTTCCGTGGTTTTCGAAGCTCTGTGCCAGAAAATCATGAAAAAACCTGTTACAGTAAGCGATCTGTCCGCAGTTGTAACCGGTCTGTTACTGGCAATGAACCTGCCTGCAGCAGCTCCCATTTGGGTTGCAGTTGTTGGTAGTGCATTTGCTATCATCTTTGGTAAACAGCTGTTTGGCGGTCTGGGTCAGAACTTCATCAACCCTGCTCTGGCTGGTCGTGCATTCCTGCTGGCTTCCTACCCTACAGAAATGACAACATGGTCCGTTCCCAACGGTCTGGAAGTTGCTGACGCAGCTACATACGCTACACCTCTGGCACAGCTGAAAGCTGGTCACCTGGATGCTTCTCTGGGTGAACTGGTTCTGGGTCAGTGCGGTGGTACAATCGGTGAAACATGTGCAATCGCTCTGATCATCGGTGGCGTATACCTGCTGTACAAACATGTAATCAGCTGGAAGATCCCCGTAATCTACATCGCAACAGTAGCAATCCTGTTCGGCGTAATCGGCAGACACGGCATGAGAATGCCTCTGCAGGAAATCATGGCCGGCGGTGTAATGCTGGGTGGTATCTTCATGGCAACAGACTACGCTTCTTCTCCCGTAACACCCAAAGGCCAGATCATCTTCGCAGTTGGTGCCGGTCTGATCACATACCTGATCCGTACATTCGGTGGTTACCCTGAAGGCGTATCCTACTCTATCCTGATCATGAACTGCTGTGTACCTCTGATCGAAAGATTCACAGAACCTACAATCTTCGGTGCACTGCCTAAAACAAAGGAGGCGAAATAAAGCATGAACTCTAAAGCAATCGTAAAACCTGCTATCGTTCTGCTGGTTATCGCTGGTGTTGCTGCTGGTCTGCTGGGTGCGGTTTCTGAAATCACAAAAGAACCCATCGCTGCTCAGGAACAGAAAACACTGAACGAAGGCATGATGGCTGTTATGCCTGAAGCTTCTTCCTTTGAACAGGTTGACGTAGAACTGACAGGTACAATCACAGCTGTATACGCAGCTGACAATGGTGGTTATGTAATCACAACAGCTCCCGGCGGTTTCGGCGGTGCTGTAAACACAATGGTAGGTATCGGCGCTGACGGTGTTATCACAGGTCTGCGCGTAACAGGTCACTCTGAAACACCCGGTCTGGGTGCAAAATCCACAGAACCCGCTTTCTATGAACAGTTCGCAGGCGTATCCGGCACTGTTTCCGTAACAAAAGACGGCGGTCAGATCGTTCCTATCACATCTTCTACAATTACTTCCAGAGCAGTATGTGCCGGCGCACAGGAAGCTTTGGACTGGTTCGCAGCGAATGGAGGTGCTAACTGATGGCTAATCCCGTAAAAATCATTAAAAACGGTATCATCGATGAAAACCCTACATTCATGCAGGTAATCGGTATGTGTCCTACTCTGGCGGTAACATCTTCTGCGATCAATGGTATCGGTATGGGTCTGGCTGCAACAGCAGTACTGATCTGCTCTAACGTATTCGTATCCCTGCTGAGAAAACTCATCCCTGATACAGTACGTATCCCTTGTTTCATCGTAGTTATCGCTACTTTCGTAACAATCATTGAATTCGTCCTGAAAGCATACGTACCTAGCCTGTATGCTTCCCTGGGTCTGTTCATTCCCCTGATCGTAGTTAACTGTATCATTCTGGCTCGTGCAGAATCCTTTGCATCCAAGAATGGTCCCTTCGCATCTGCTTGCGACGGTATCGGTATGGGTCTGGGCTTCACAATCGCTCTGGGCTGCATGGGTCTGATCCGTGAATTCATCGGTTCCGGTACAGCATTCGGTATGACTGTACTGCCCGAAGCATTCCCTAAAACTCTGCTGTTCGTAATGGCTCCCGGTGCGTTCTTCACACTGGCTTGCATGATGGCTGTACTGAATAGCATCAAAAACAAAAAAGCTTAAGAAGGAGGGGAAAATAGATGAATCTGATTTTATTAGTATTGGCTGGCATTTTCGTTAACAACTACGTAATGTCCCAGTTCTTAGGTATCTGTCCCTTCCTCGGCGTATCCAAGAAGGTAGATACAGCAGCCGGCATGGGTATGGCTGTAATCTTCGTTATGTCCCTGGCAGCAGCTGCAGCATGGTTGGTTTACAACCTGATCCTGGTGCCCCTGAACATCACATACCTGTACAACATCGCGTTCATTCTGCTGATCGCTTCCCTGGTACAGTTCGTAGAAATGTTCCTGAAAAAATCCGCACCTGCTCTGTATCAGGCACTGGGTGTATTCCTGCCCCTGATCACAACAAACTGTGCGGTACTGGGTGTAGCCGTAACAAACATGCAGAAAGGCTACAACTTCATCGAATCCGTTCTGAACGCAGTTGGTGGTGCGGCTGGTTTCGCACTGGCAATCGTTCTGTTTGCTGGTATTCGTGAAAGAATCGCTGACAATGACACACCTAAAGCCTTCGATGGTTTCCCTATGGCTCTGATCACAGCTGGTCTGATGTCTATCGCATTCCTGGGCTTCTCTGGTCTGATCAAACTGTAAGAAGGAGGGTAAAAGAATATGGATCCAATGAGTATTTTATTCCCCGTTCTGAGCGTTGGCGGCATGGGCGTTGTTTTCGGCGCTTGTCTGGGTGTTGCATCTGAAGTTTTCAAAGTAGAAGAAGACCCTCGTATCGGTGAAATTCTGGCAGTTCTGCCCGGCGCTAACTGCGGTGGTTGTGGTTTCCCCGGTTGTGGTGGTTGTGCAGGCGCTATCGTTGCTGGTACAGCTCCCGTAAATGCTTGCCCCGTTGGTGGTGCAGCAGCTGCTGAAAAAATCGGTGCGATCATGGGTGTTGAAGCATCCTCCGCTGAACCCGTAGCTGCTTTCGTTAAGTGCGGCGGTACTTGCGAAAAAGCAAAAGATAAATATGAATATTTCGGTATCGACGATTGTAACTTCGCTGTTCAGCTGGCTGGCGGCGGTTCCAAATCCTGCTCCTATGGTTGTCTGGGTCTGGGCTCCTGTAAAAAAGCTTGTGCTTTCGGCGCAATCGAAATCGTTGATGGCATTGCAGTCGTTGACAAAGATAAATGTGTTGCTTGTGGTAAATGTGTATCCGCATGTCCTAAACACATCATCGAACTGCTGCCCGCTAAGAAAAAAGTTAAAGTACAGTGCTCTTCCAAAGATCTGGGTAAAAACGTTATCCCCAACTGCTCCGTTGGTTGTATCGCTTGTAAGATCTGTGAAAAGAACTGTCCTTTCGATGCTATCCACGTTATCGACAACCTGGCTGTTATCGACTACGACAAATGTAAAGCTTGCGGCATCTGTGCAAACAAATGTCCTAAGGGCGTTCTGACAGGTAAGAGACCTCCTCAGCCCGCTCCTGCAGCTGCACCAGCAGCTCCCGCTGCTGCTCCTGCACAGGAAGCACCTAAGGCTGAAGCTCCTAAAGCAGAATAAACTTTAACTGAATCACTCGTTTATTCAAGGCTCTCCGAGAAATCGGAGAGCCTTTTTTATTTCTTTCCGGCATTCTTCCCAAAAAATCTCCTTCGGATACTTTTCTGTATCTGTTCGCTTTTCTCCCCTACTATTTTATGGTATAATATTTTAATTGAATTATTTGTTATAAAGGAGGATTTCTATATGGCACGTCGTTCCTCACAGAATATATGGGTATTGGTTCTGCTGATGCTGGCAGGGGTTGTACTGGGCGGTTTTATCGGCAATGCACTGGGCGGCATTTCCGCGCTCAGCTGGCTGAATTACGGCAGCAGTTTCGGGCTGTCCTCTCCCCTTGTGCTGGATCTGGGGGTACTGACTCTGCAGTTTGGTCTGACCATCCGTTTCACCATCGCCGGCATCATCGGCATTGTACTTGCATTCTTTATCTACAGAAAAATGTAATGATGACAAAAAGCGTTTTTCTCACTCTTTTGTCAAAAGGGCACGAAAAATGTTTTTCTCGTACCGACCATATCAACAGGCATGCTTTCACATGCCTGTTTTCTGTTAAACAATGTCCATAAATTCTTGCATTTTTTCCGAAAAATACGGCTCTTTTCTTGAAAAGAAGCGCAAAACGCGGTATGATAAAATGTAAGGCAAAATTCAGAAAATCAACGTTTCCGCCCTCTTTGACGGCAGCGTTTTTCAATAATGAAAGGGGTAAAAATCAACATGTTCAATTCCAAAGATATGGGTATCGACCTGGGTACCGCAAATACATTGGTTTATATGGGCGAAAAAGGTATTATCGTCAATGAACCTTCCGTTGTTGCCATCAACACACAGACCAGAGAAGTTCTGGCTGTCGGCAACGAAGCAAAAGAAATGATCGGCCGTACACCCGGCAATATCGTTGCTATTCGCCCTATGAAAGACGGCGTAATCGCTGACTTCGATGTGACACAGGCAATGCTGCGCTACTTCATCAATAAGGCTTATGTACGTTCTCTGTTTGGCCCTAAGCCCCGTATCGTTGTATGTGTTCCCTCCGGCGTAACAGAGGTAGAAAAGCGTGCGGTACTGGAAGCTGCCATTGCAGCAGGCTCCAGAGAAAAAGATACTTATCTGATTGAAGAACCCATGGCTGCAGCTATCGGTGCCGGGCTGCCTGTGGCAGATCCTACCGGCAGCATGGTCGTTGATATCGGCGGCGGCACTGTGGAGGTGGCTGTCATCTCTCTGGGCGGCATCGTTACCAGCCGTTCCCTGCGTGTAGCCGGCGATGCACTGGATAACGCAATCATCACTTATATCAGAAAAGAATTCAACCTGGCTATTGGCGACCGTACCGCCGAAGAAATCAAAATCACCATCGGTTCCGCTTTCCCTCTGGAAAGAGAAGAAAGAATGGAAATTCGCGGTCGTGACCTGATCAGCGGTCTGCCAAAAACCATTGAAATTAACTCTATCCATGTGCGCGATGCTCTGGCAGAACCTGTTGGTGCCATTATTGACAGCATCAAACAGACACTGGAAGCAACTCCCCCCGAACTGGCGGCAGATATCATGGAATTTGGTATCACACTGACAGGCGGCGGCGCACATCTGCGTGGTCTGGATAAGCTGATTTCTGCTGAAACAGACATGCCCGTCAATATTGCCAACGAACCTCTGAACTGTGTAGCTCTGGGCACAGGCATGGTTTTGGAACAGATCGATACACTGAAAAATGTGCTGATCTCCCCCAGAAAAGCACTGTTCTGATACTGACGAAAGGAGCAATCCCCTTTGCAGCAGTTTTTTGAAAAACATAAAAAGAAACTCTTACGGGGCGGCATCCTGCTTCTGGTGCTGATTACCGTCATTGCCAGCGGCAAACAGCTGAACGTTACACTGCTGGAAAGTGCCATCGGCGTCGTTGTCACTCCCTTTCAGGACCTGACAACAGGCATCAGCAGTTGGGTGGACGAAACCGTCACTGCTTCCCGTAATAAAACTGACCTGAAAAAAGAAAATACAGAACTGAAACATCAGATTGCTGAGCTGCTGGAAGAAAACAGGCGTCTGGCTATGTATGAAGAGGAAAACGCAACCCTTTCTCTTCTGCTGAAAATTGCCCAAAAGTACCCCGATTATGAAAGTGTCGGGGCAACCGTCATTGCAAAAGACCCCGGTGTATGGTACGACGGCTTCACCATCGACAAAGGCACAAAAGACCATATCCGTGCCAATATGGTGCTGATCGCTCCTGAAGGCCTGGTGGGCAAGGTGCTGGAAAGCGGCAAGACTTTCTCCAAATCCCAGTCCATTCTGGACAGTCGTTCTGCTGTTCCTGCCATGAGTGTGCGTACGGGTGATCTGGGCGTGGTCAAAGGCAACTACACCCTTTCCGCTGACGGTCTGTGTATCATGGAATATATTGACGCGCAGGCAGAAATTATGGTGGGCGATGAAATCGTAACTTCCCATCTGTCTGATATCTATCCCGCGGGCCTTGCCATCGGCAAAGTGCTGGAACTGGAAACAGACACCAACGGCCTGACGAAATATGCTGTGATCCAGCCCTATGTGGATCTGAAACATCTGGATACCATTCTGGTCATTGATAAGAGCAGTGCCATTGAAAAAGTGCCCACACTGCCCAATCCCATGACTGCTCCCGCCGTACCGGAAGATCCTGTGGCAAATACAGAAACCCCCGCTACACCACCGGAAGGGGAGGGAACAGAATGAGAATCCTGATCACCGCTTTCATCATCTTTTTGAATTTTATCCTGCAGACCACCTTATTCCCTTTGCTGGCAATTCGTGGTATCTTTCCGAACACTGCCCTCATCCTCGTTACTTCCTACGCACTGCTGCGCGGCAGTAAGGAGGGTGCCATCATCGGCGGCTGCTGCGGAGTATTGATGGATATTTTCTTCAGCAAAATGATCGGGTTTTATACCCTTTTATATCTGGCGATGGGTTTATTATTCGGCCGCAGCCAGAAAACCTTTTATCGTGAAAACTATATCCTGCCTGTGATTTTCTGCACCATTGCCACCGTGCTGTATCAGGCAGTGCTTTATATTACGGGCTTTATGTTCCGCGGGGAGGGCAATATCCTTTATTTCCTCTTCTCCGTTCTGGTGCCCGAACTGGTTTATACGGCCGTCGTTACCATCCTGTTTTACCGAATCCTGTTCGGGATCAATGAGTGGCTGGAACTAAAAGAAAAATACAAATACCGTCTATTTTAAGACGTATTGGGATTCCTTAGGAGGAACCGATGAGACAATACCTCGATCATTTTTTCGATCTTTGTAAAAACAGAATATTTGTTATGCTCTGCGGCATCATCGTCCTCTTTGCCATCATCGTACTGCGGCTGTTCTCATTACAGATCATCCACGGTACAGACTATGAGGAATCCATCACCGCCAGCGTATCCAAGAAACTGCCTGTGACCGCCCCCCGCGGCGGCATTTACGACCGCTACGGCAGACCTCTGGCCATCAATACTGTTGCCTACTGCGTACAGGTAGACGGCAGTGTACCTTTGGAATTTACTGCCGAAGAGCGGCAGGAACTGGCCGCTGCGCTGACCGAAGCCCTCTGGGAAAGAGGCGAAACCAAAACAGATTCCCTGCCCATCACCAAACGGGCGCCTTATGCCTTCACCTTCAAAGGAACAGAAGAGGAAAAGGAAACCCAGGAAAAACGCTGGAAAACTTCCATCGGTCTGGAGAAAAAACAGCGGGATATGACGGCAGAGGAATGTCTGCACTGGCTGTATGAACAATACGAACCTCCTGCTGATTTCAAGGAAGCCCAGAAGCGCACCTTCCTTTCCCTTTGCCTGAGCGATGACAGAAACCTGATGGCACTGACCCTTGCCATGAAGCTGACAGATTTTGGCGAAGAAATCACCGACGAGCTGCCTCTGGATACGGAAGCCCCCTATTCCTTCCAGTTTAACGGAAACAAAAACCGCGAAAAAAGCTGGAAAGAAAGCATGGGCATGGAAAAAGAACAGCTTGCTTTTGGTTCTCTGAAAACACTGGATTATCTGCGGGACTATTTCGGTCTGCCGGAAGGGCTTCCCAATGACCTGATCCGCAGCACACTGGGCATCCGTTACTCCATGTATCTGCAGAGATATCAGCAGTATCAGACAGTCAATGTAGCAACCGATGTCAGCGACAAAACACTGGCCTATGTAGAAGAAAATCAGGATATCTTCCCCTGTGTCATCATTGACACCATCTCTTTGAGAGAATACCCTCAGGGGGAATATTTTGCACATATTTTAGGATATATCCGTCAGATGACGGAAAACGACTACGCCCTCTATAAAGACGACGTAGATAAAGAAGGTAACCCCATTTACAGCCAGACCGATCTGGTCGGTCAGGACGGTATGGAAAAATTATTTGAAAGAGAACTGAACGGCTCCGACGGTAAAGTACTGATCGAAGTAGATAATCAGGGCCGCCGTATGAGCGTCATCGATTCCACCGAGCCCGTTCCCGGCAAAGACCTGTTCCTGACACTGGACAGCAAATTGCAGCAGGTGGCTTATGACACACTGGAAAGCGAACTGCGGACAGCCGTTCTGAAAAAACTGACCGGCGGCGGAAAACATTCCGTCTCCACACTGGAGCTGTTCCAGTCCATGATCAATGTGAACCACATTTCCGCTCAGGAAATGCTTTACGCAGAAGAAGGTACCGTGCAGCATACGGTTTATTTGCGGCTGAAACAGGCTCAGCCCACCTTCAACCCCGATCAGGAGGATGCTGCGGAGGTAGCAAAGGAATTCCTGCTGGATGCCTTGGAAAAAGGCAATGTCAGCATCAGAGAATTGACGCTGATGATGATCGAACAGGAACATCTGACCGTTACACCGGAGGAAAAAGCCGGCATCGACAGCGGTGCAACCTCTCCTCTGAGCCTGATCATCAACAAGCTGTCCAACGGAGAAATGTCCCCCGCGGATACGGGGCTTGACCCCTGCACCGGCTCTGTTTTCGTCACACAGGTAGGCACCGGCGAAGTTCTCGCCAGCGTCACATATCCTTCCTACGACAACAACGAGCTGGTCAACACCTTCAATAACAGCTATTACAATTCCCTGCTGCGGGACGGCAATACCCCTCTGGTAAACCGCCCCCTGAAGCAGAAAAAAGCCTCCGGCTCTACTTTCAAAATGATTACTGCACTGGCAGGGCTGGAAACGGGTACCATTACACCAAATACCCTCATTACCGACAAGGGTATCTTTAAGGATACAGGCATCCCCTATGCCCGCTGCTGGATCTATTCCAACACCGGCGGTACCCATGGCCCGCTGAATGTTTCCCATGCGCTGGAAGTATCCTGTAACTACTTCTTCTACGAACTGGCATACCGTATGGGCAACGTGACCACAGGCAACAGCAATAATTCCATCACAACACTGAATGAATATATGGCTGCCTTTGGTCTGAACAGCTACACCGGTCTGGAGCTGGACGAATACGGCCCCACCATGGCATCTCCCTCAAATAAGGAGAAAGCCGTGAAGACCTTCAACCCCGATGCGACCACCAGCCAGACCCGCTGGACAGACGGCGATACCATCCGTACTGCCATCGGTCAGTCCATCAACAGCTACACACCGGCACAGGTAACAAAATACATCTCCACCCTCGCCAACGGCGGCACTCTTTACAAGCTGCATATGGTGGATCATATACAAAACCCCGATGGCACCCTCCACTCCGAGGTAGAGGAGACGGTAGAGAATGTCATCGAATTCAAGGAAGAAAATCTGCAGGCCGTTTATCAGGGGATGTATCTGGTAACCAACGGCTCCCGCGGCACTCTGCGCGGCATCTTTGATGACCTGCCCGTGGACGTGGCTGCAAAAACAGGTACCGCCGAAGAAGACAAGAACCGCAGTTCTCATACCTGGTTCGTCTGCTTCGCGCCCTATGATGACCCGCAGATCGCAATCACTGTCATGATTCCCTTCGGGGAAGGCAGCGGCACCCCCGCGCCTGCAGTAGCCAAAGCGATCATCAAAGAATATTTGGGGCTGGATTATGTGCCCACAAACACAACCATGCAGACCGTATTGGCCGAATAACAAGGAAAGTGCTCTGCATCTTATGAAATAGACACAGGAGGGGAAAAACAATGCGAAACGAAAACTATGTACTCTTTAAAGGCACAAAGGACGGCATCACCGTTATGTTCGATCCCGAAGCACCTTTTGATACCCTCTGCGACCAGCTGGAAAAAAAGGTCGTAGAGGCCAGCAAATTCTTTGACCATGTGAAAACAGCCATGGCCTTCAAGGGCCGCGATTTCACCGCTGAAGAAGAAGAAACACTGCTGAAAATTATCGCAAAACACGCGACCATGGATGTCACTTTTGTAAAAACAGAAAACAACGAATTAAAGGAATTGAGCGAGCTGCTGGCAAAGGAAATGTCTCCCAGCAACCTGACAAAATTCCACAGAGGCTCTCTGAGAAATGGCCAGAAGATTGAATTTGACGGCAGCGTTGTGGTGGTGGGCGACGTAAACCCCGGTGCGGAAATCAAAGCCGGCGGCAACATCATCGTTCTGGGTCAGCTGAAGGGTATGGCACACGCAGGCTGCAAAGGCATGACAGAGGCTTTTGTCACAGCCATCTTCATGGCTCCCGTTCAACTCAGAATCGCGGATATCATCACCCGTTTCCCCGAAGAAAACAAAAAAGGCCCTAAGCCTCCGGAATACGCTTTTGTGCAGAATGGTCAGATTTTTGTTATGGCCCTTTCCTGATGGCTGCCAAATGCTGTCGAATCCTGAGAAAAGTTCTCTCCTTTTGTTTCAAAAAAGGAGTGCAAAAGTTGCATATTTTTGTTAATATAGAAACAGATAGCAGTAAAAATCCCGAAAAATAAAAAACACATCAATAGTTGTAAAATAAACTTCTGAGATTAGGAGGAACATCAATGAGTGAAGTAATCGTAATCACCAGCGGCAAGGGCGGTGTTGGCAAAACCACAACCAGCGCGAATCTTGGCTGCGGTCTTGCAGTATTAGGCAAAAAGGTAGCACTGGTAGACGCAGATATCGGCCTGAGAAATCTGGACGTTGTTATGGGTCTGGAAAATCGTATCGTTTATGATCTGGTGGATGTTGTGGAAGGCAACTGCCGTCTGAAACAGGCACTGATCAAGGACAAACGCTATGACGGTCTGTTCCTGCTGCCTGCAGCACAGACAAGAGATAAAGATGCCGTATCCCCCGAACAGATGCAGAAGCTGTGTGATGA
Organism: uncultured Clostridia bacterium; assembly: GCA_937919015.1. Lineage (GTDB taxonomy): Bacteria > Bacillota > Clostridia > Lachnospirales > Anaerotignaceae > Anaerotignum_A. The sequence goes on along the minus strand of CALFPN010000057.1, from coordinate 8,704 downwards.
CCTGAAAGAGGAAGGGTTCGATTTCATCATTCTGGACTGTCCCGCAGGGATCGAACAAGGCTTCAAAAATGCCATTGCCGGTGCCGACAGAGCCATTGTCGTAACAACACCCGAAGTTTCCGCCGTGCGTGATGCAGACAGAATCATCGGCCTTCTGGAAGCAAACGAGCTGAGAAACCCCACACTGATTCTGAACAGACTGCGCATCGATCTGGTACAGCGCGGCGAAATGATGAACATTGAAGATGTAGAAGAAATTCTGGCTATCGATATTCTGGGCGTTGTTCCCGATGACGAAAGCGTCGTAATCGCAACAAACAAAGGCGAACCCGCCGTAACTTCCGCAGAATCCAAAGCAGGTCAGGCATACAGAAACATCGTTCAGCGTCTGTTGGGTGAAGATGTGCCCATCATGACATTCGAACAGGCACCCGAAACATTCATGGACAAGCTGAAAAAGCTGTTCAAGAAATAAGCCGCATCGAAAGGAAGTGTAACGATGGATTTCTTTAGCTTTTTCAAGAAAAAACAGCAGCCTGCATCCGGCAGCGTTGCAAAAGACAGACTGAAACTGGTTTTGGTACATGACAGAGTGAACTGCTCTTCTCAGGTGCTGGAAATGCTGAAAACAGATATTATCAAGGTTATTTCCAACTACATGGAAATCGACACAGACGAGCTGGATATTCAGATCACACAGACACAGTCTGAAGACAACAACGGCACTGTTCCCGTACTGTACGCGAACATCCCCATCAAGAGCATGCGCAAAGTGAATCAGGATTGATTCACTGCCTTTTCTCATCAAACATGAATACGAAAGACCTTCAAAACCGAAAGATGTTCCGAACGTTTGAAGGTCTTTTCGGGTTTCTTGTGAAAGGCTTGTTGTAACAAGCCTTTCACAAGAAATCTGAAAAGAGGGATCTACAATGAATATCAGAAAATATATCCAGAATATAGATTGGTGGCTGGTCGGTGCTGTATGCCTGCTGGTATTTTTCAGCCTGATCTGTATTGCCAGCGCGACCCATGTAAATTTAGGGGAATCCTCCTCCAATGTCATCAAGCACGGTGTGTTTTTCCTCATCGGGCTGGGGCTGATGGTAGTCGCCTCCAATGTAGATTATGAATATTTCTCCCAATTTCATATTCCGCTATATATCGCAAATATCCTGCTGTTGATTGCCGTTCTTCTAATCGGCGTAGACAATAAGGGGGCAACCCGCTGGATTGCCGTCGGGCCTTTGACCATACAGCCTTCGGAATTTGCCAAGGTCATCATGATCTTCTGCCTGGCTAAGGTTATCACCATGCGTCAGAAGGAACTGGATGACATCCGTACCATCGCTTTCCTCTGCGGCATGCTGGCTATTCCGCTGGTGCTGATCCAGAAGCAGCCGGCCCTGTCTGCCAGCCTGGTTCTGGTGGCCATCTTCTGTATCGAGCTCTTTATCGCAGGGCTGGACTGGCGGTTTATCCGAACGGTTCTCATCATCGGCGTACCCATCGTTGCATTGATTTTAATCGACGTTTCGCTGGAAAACCCCATCTTTACGGATAAGGTCTTCAAGCAGCACCAGTTCAACCGTATCCTGTCTTTCGTTGACCCCACCCGTGATGCCAATCTTTATTACCAGACGGAAAAATCCATTTCTGCCATCGGTTCCGGTCAGCTGACAGGAAAAGGATTATTCAACGGTACTCTGAACCAGCTGAGCTATCTGCCGGAACCCCATAACGACTTTATTTTTTCCGTGATTGGGGAAGAATTTGGCTTCTTTGGGTGCACATTTGTTCTGGCTGTCTTGCTTTTTATCGTTTTTCGGTGTATAGTAGTAGCAACATCAGCCAGAGATACCTTCAGCCAATTGGTTGCTGCAGGTATCGCCGGCATGTTTGCGTTCCAGACTTTTGTAAACGCAGGCGTAGCTACAGGCATTCTGCCCAATACAGGGATGTCATTGCCCTTTGTCAGCTATGGCGGCAGTTCCATGTGGACAAACATGGTCGCCATTGGGTTAATTTTAAATATCAGAAAAAAAGAGACAAAATCGCTTTTTGAAGGAGGATCATTATGAATATCGGCTTGATCGCACATGACAATAAGAAGAAATTGATGGAAAACCTCTGCATTGCATATAGACACATTTTATGCAAGCACGAACTTTTTGCCACCGGTACAACCGGCCGTCTGGTAGAAGAAGCTGCCAATCTGGTGGTTCATAAATATCTTGCCGCTCGTCTGGGCGGGGAACAGCAGATGGGCGCACAGATCATCAATAACGATATCGACCTGATGATTTTCCTGAGAGACCCTGTTTCTCCTCACTCCTATGAATCTGAAGTAAACTCCATCCTGCATCTGTGCGATATGCACAACATTCCTCTGGCAACCAATCTGGCAACGGCAGAAGCAATGCTGCTGGCTTTGGACAGAGGCGATCTGGACTGGAGAAACGTAATGAAATAAGGAAAGGACGTACTCATAAATGGAAATGTATTTCAACCCTACCGCTCTGGCCATCATCTTCGGTTATTATGCTATCATCAACATCATTCTGTATGTAACAATGGTCATTGATAAAAAAAGAGCCCAGAAAGACGGCTGGCGTATCCCCGAAAAAAACATGTTCGTTATGGCTGTATTGGGCGGCGGTCTTGGCGGTTTGTGTGCAATGGTTTTCAAACGCCATAAAAACAGACACATGGACTTTATTCTGGTATTTACTACCACTGCAATTTTGCATATGCTAGCAGCGTTCCTACTGATCGGTAAATTCGCTTTCACATTCAACTAAAAAAAGAGGTTCAGATTTCTGAACCTCTTTTTTATTGCCATAATTCCACGATCTTCCATTTGATTTTCGGGGTCATTTCCTCCTGCTCCAAGGCAGAAACGATGAGAAATTCCTCCTCCGTCAGTGTATTTTCCAAGCGGCGGTGGCTTTCCTCTGTAGAATAGCCCCAAGCCGCATCTACAAAACACATCTGGGGGTACAAAACACACCACCAATTCTGGCCTTCTGCAGCACCAATCTCAATCCGCAGGGCATCATACACCCCTGCAGGAAAAATCAGATCATCATATTTTTTAAAGGGAAATTCTTCCCGCACCAGAGAAACCCGCACCGGATAATCATATCCTTGGGCGATGACTTCTTCCATGGCTGTTTCGCAGATTTCCTGCTGCGCCTGTTCCAACGCCTGTAATGTCTCCTCTTTGCTTTCACATTCCTGCAGCAAATGGCCGTATTCCCGCAAGACCCTGTCCCTCACGGCCAATTTCAGCTGCTGATCGGCTTTCCCGTCACTATTGGCCAGAACATGGAACCGCACCACCTTGGCAGCAATCCCGTTTCGAACCATCTCCGAATACCCCTTTGTCCAGTGGGCACCAAAAATCAGGCTAAATACCACCCCGATGACCACTGCCAGCAGCCACATCCATTTTTCCTTTTTCCAAAGAGCCCGCAGCCCCGCATATCTGTTGGTTTCCATTTCTGTCTCCCCTTTCAGAAAAAGGATTGCCGAAAATCACTTCTTTTAAACATTATCTTTTTCGTCCCATATCTTTTAATTCCAATTCCGGCCAAATCTCAAAACGCAATGCCTGCCAGAGAGCTTCTTCAGAGATTCCTTCCGTCATGACAGGCTCCTTCCGATATATCCGCGGCAGAATCCCAAAAAGGTCTTTTTTCGCCCTGCCCGCTATTTTTATGGTATGCTCGATTTCCTCTCTTATGCGTTCCTCAAAGATTCTCTCGATCTGCTCCCGCTTTTGTTCGGAAAGGAACATCCCCTCTCCTCCCTGCAGCGTTCCTTCCAAAGGCAAGGTTACACTGCAGAGGATTTCTGTATCCTCTGCGGCAAAATCATAGCTCACTTCGCTTTTTCCGATTTCCACCGGAAGGGTTTCCCCTTCATATACGGCTTCCAGAAGGGCTCCTTCCGCCTCTCCCAGCAGAAAAAGATAGCCCCTTTCTTCTGCATTGCTGAGGGGATAGATCCGATTCTGCGTAACTGCCACACCACCCCCCAATTCCAGTTTTTCTTCCTCTACCGAAATGCGGGGCAAAACCCCATTGCCGCTCTGCTCCGTCCATTCCGTCAGGAAGGTATCCAAATCAACGCCCTTGGTCACAGCCACCTCTCCGGCCGTATTCTTATAAAAATCCCACAGAAATGTACCGGTTTTGCTGTCCGCCGCCAGAACTGCCTCTGTGCAGTCTGCCGCCTGATCTGTGGTTGCCAGCAGCATCACTTTTTCAGAAACCGTCTGGCTGCGTTCCAACTCCTGCAAAATCCCATCCAGCTTTTGGCTGTCTTCCAGAAGCTCTCCGCTAAAAATGACCGTTTTCAGCTGTCCCAAATCCGTTTTCCGAGACATCTGCCCATCAATCTGCGCCACCGCCCCTGCCAGGGTCTCACTTTCGGCGGTGTAGGTACGGGCTTCGCCCTCTCCTGTGTTGGCGGGGGCAAAGGTAAATCTGCATCCTTCCGCAGAAGGATCCGCCGCACCACGGCAGCGGCCTCCTCGTCTACCAGCCAGTGGTCCTTGTCCTCCGGGTCTTTTTTATCCCAGCAGCCCGTCAGAAATAAGGGCGGCAGCAGGCTTAATAACAGCAACTTTCCTTTATACATCTCCTCTGCCCCCTTCCCTTCTTGCCAACAACAGCAATAGCAGCGGCAAAATAATCAGATAAAACAGATGGAGCCATGGTGCGATCTGCATCCGCAGACGATAAGCCTCGGAAAGATTTTCCGGCAGGAAGGATGCGGCGAAAACCGCCGACAGACAGGCCCAAAGCCAATTTTTCCGCTTTGTTTCCGGCTGCTTTCGCAGGCGAACCCCCAAAAGGGACCCATAAAACAACACCCCGGAAAGAAAAATACATACCGATGCCATCCAAAACCACAGAAGCAGGATATCCTGTCTGGTCAGAAACACCCCGCTGAAGCTGACCCGCTCCATCATTTGCAGGGTGGGCAGCAGTTTCTCCGAAAGAACCACCTTCCCATAAACCGCCAGACAGAGAAATACCATGATGGTCACCAGAATGGTCGTTGTGATGACACTTTTCAGCACCGCCCCTTTTGCCATGGCAGGCTTCCGCAGGTCAGGAAAAATGAAATACAGAAAGGTCAGCCCTTGAAAAACGATGCTCATGGCCCCAATGCCGTTTTTCACTCCTGCGAACGAAGGCAATGCCAGCGGCAGCACCCGATCAAATTTTGTAGAAACCGCCACAGCCAGCAGAACGATGACCAGCGGAACAACGACCGCAAAAAACAGGATCTCCGCCGTTCTCCCACGACATTCGATCCCCTGATCCGCCAATGTGCCCGCTACCAAAAGAATCACCAGCGAGATGACCCATACCGGTGTATTCGGCAACATCGTTCGACAGACCACTTCGCTGAAGATCCGCAATTCCATCAGCCCATCAAAAAGCAGCTTCACCGCCAGACCAACCAGAACCGCCCCGCCGATCCAGTTCCCGAAGCAAAAACGATACCATTCTACCGCTGTGCCCTCAGGCATTTTGCTGCCCGCCATCGTCAGCAGCAAAGAGGATACCGCAAAAACGATACCTCCAACCAAAGCCGCCACCCAGCAACCCCGCCCGCTTATCTGAGCCAGTTCCGCCGGAAGGAAAAGGACAACCGTACCAAAAGAATCCAGTAATAACAGGATCTGCAGCTGTCTGAGAGAAATTTTCCGATTCTCCGCAAACACATCATTCACCCTCCCTTCTCTCTTTTTTCAAAGGTCTTGCAAAGATCGGTCTCCCGCTCCTTTTAGAAAGGGGCAGACGGAAAATGCTGTCCTCCCAATCCCTGTCATTGTTGATAGAAGAAGAACAATAGGGATACAGATAGGGAATCCCATAGGAAGTCAGGCCGGCAAGATGGCCCAACAACAGCAGCAGTGCTGCCCAGACCCCAAACAGCCCAAACACCGAAGCCAGCAGAATCACCAGATATTTGCTGATCCGAAGACCGGAAACAATGGATACATTGGGGATCACAAAGGTACAGATCCCCGTCAGAGCCGCTACAATGACCACCACAGGGCTGACGATCCCCGCTTCCACTGCAGCCGAACCGATGATGATGCCACCGACAATACCAATGGTGGAGCTGACAGGAGATGGCAGGCGGATGCCTGCTTCCCGCAGCAGTTCAAAGGCCAGCTCCATGATGAGGACTTCCCCAATGACAGAAAAGGGGATTGCCCCTCTGGTGGAAGCCACCTTTAAGGCCAAGGCTGTGGGCATCAGCTGGGGATGATAAACCGCAAAGGCGATATACAGTCCCGGCAAAGCCACTGCAAAAAATGCTGCTGCATAGCGAATCAGACGGATGAAGCTCATGATCTCCCACCGTTCATAGTAATCCTCCGCCGCCTGAAAAAAGGTATTTAATGTCGCCGGAAGCAAAATGGCGTAGGGCGTATTATCCGCCAGAAGTACCACTCGCCCCTCCAAAAGTGCCGATGCCGTTTTATCCGGCCGTTCCGTCATCTGCAGCTGGGGAAAGGGGGAATATTTCCGCCGTTCCAACAGCTGCTCCATAGAGCCGCTGTCCAGAAGTCCTGCGATATGCATAGCATCCAGCTGTTTTTCCACCTGCGCCAGCACCTCCGGCCGCACCAAGTCCTCCATATACATCAGCGCAATATCCGTCTTTGTGCGGTTCCCCGCTTTTTTCCGTTTCAGTTTCAACTTCGGGTCACGGATGCGCCGCCTTGTCAGCACGATGTTGAAAGCCATAACCTCCATAAAGGCATCCTTCGGCCCCTGCACCACCACTTCCGTCTCCGCCTTACTGATCCCGCGGTTGGGGAATTGTTTTGTGGTCGCCTGCAGGGCAAAATCATTCCCATCCATCAAGAGAACCGTATCTCCCCAAAATACGGCATCGCAGATCTCATCAACGGTTGTGATCTTTTTCACTTCACTGATGGCAATGGCTTCTTCCAGAAGGGCCTCCAGGATTCCTTTCGGCTGCTCGTTCTGATAATCCAGCATCACCGTCTCCAGTATGGATTCCCGTAGAGCCTCCAGATCTACAAAGTTATCCGCGTAGAGCATGACCAGCCTGCCCCCTCCGCCCACACGAAATTCCCGCCGCACAATATCTCCGCAATCCCGCAGGGCTTCATCAATGGCTGTCATGTTCTGCTCCAAGCTTTTTGTTAGCTGCATAGATTCACCGCCTGTCTTTTTGGCTAGTTTGCGAAAGAACGGAAATTTTATGCAAAAAAAGAACCCCGATTTCTCGGAGTTCTCAAAACTTCTTTTTTATTTTGCTGCTGCACCTGTATCCGCCAGCAGGCTGGGATTTTCGAATGTGTAAATCAGCATGTCGTAGTTATAAACGATTTCGTTCAGTGCATTCTGTGCGGAAATCACGCCCATTTCGGCCTGTTCCACCACGGTTTTTGTTACGTTGCCCGCCTGATAATTCACCTGTGTCACGCGGTAATCCGCCTGCGCCTTTGTCAGGTCTGCCTGCGCGGAAGCATACATGCTTTCCATCTGACCCAACTGCAGATAAGCGTTGCGGATCAGCAGTTCTTTGTTTTCTTTTGCTGTTTTCAGGGCACGTTTCTGTTTATCATAATCCAGTGCATCGGCATCATCGGTAGATGTGACTGCATCATAATTGCGATAGTTCTTTTTGAATTTCGCCGCATCTGTTGTCAGTTCCTGAAGCTGGATAGACAGATCCTCTTTCAGGGCACTGTTGATATACTGATCGATGGTCTGTGTCATTTCGTAAGGTTTGAAAGTCACGTCATAAACAAATTCGAAACGCTTTTCGGGATTTTCGCCGATCAGGTTATTGAATTTGATATAAGTCTGTTCCAGTGTTGTTTCCAGCAGGGCTGCGTTGCCTTTTGCCTGATCTGCTGCCACTTTCAGCTGATCCAGATTATATTTGCTCAGCATGCCCAGACGATATTTCGCATAGCCCTGTTCGTACAGTTTCTGCTGGATATCCGCATTTTTCTGCACCAGTTCCAGATTTTCCTGTGTCTGTTTGATGTTGGAAAACATGGATTTCACGGTTACTTCCAGTGCCATTTTCTGAATTTTTTCAGCCAGTTTTGTCTGTTTCATACCGCTGTCCAGCTGATATACAGAAGAAACCAGACTATGCATCCCCTCGCTGGTCCATCTTTTGTATTCATAAGAAGGGATTTTTACGGAACCGATACGATCATAAATCTTTTCATCGGATTCTTCCAGATAATCCAGCGTCTGCTCCAGTATAGCCAGAACCGTCTCATCCAGATCCTCAAATGCCATCTTTCGCAGTTCCTCCAGATGTGCCGCCTTCTTCCGATTCGGCTCAATATAATCTGCCACAAAAACAATTTTTTCAAGCATCGTCATATCCGGTTTGCCCGTTGTATGAAAACGAATCGCACTTAAAATATCTTCATCATCCATAACAGCCACTTTGTCTTCTGCTTCTTTCTTTGAAGATGCTTCAACAATCACTGTATGAAATTCTGCTAATTCAACTTTGTATTTCATCACTCGCCACCCCCTAATATCTCATCTATTATTTCTCTTAATACTTCTCCATATCAGATTATTAGCGTTTTTTTGATAACTCTTATCACCCATCTTTGACCATTCAGAACATTTTTTTCTACACTCATTACAAAACAAGGTGTTGTTATCCTGTT
>CALFPN010000056.1 GCA_937919015.1 uncultured Clostridia bacterium | reverse complement strand
CACGGAGCCTGCTGCGTAGCATGCGATTTTCATTTCGAATTCCTCCTTGTTTTTTCGGACATTTTTTCAAATTATAACAATCATAACGATTTTTTGCAATATAAAAGAAAACCCTGCAAACGCAGGGTTTCAGATTATTTCAGGTTTTCGGGGTTCAGGCATTCCAGTTCGGGCACAACGAAGATGCCGTCCTTACGAACCAGTACATCGTCGAACCAGATTTCGCCGCCGCCGTATTCGGGTGTCATGATGAGCACCATATCCCAGTGGATAGCGGATTTGTTGCCGTTGGGGGCATCATCATAGCAGTTGCCGGGGGTGAAATGGATGGAGCCTGCGATTTTTTCATCGAACAGGATGTTGTTCATGGGTTTTGTGATGTAGGGGTTTACGCCGATGGCGAATTCGCCTACATATCTTGCACCTTCGTCGGTGTTGAATACCTTTTCCAGACGTTCCTTGTCGTTGCCGTCGCAGTCTACGATCTTACCATCCTTGAATGTCAGTTTTACATTTTCAAAGGTAAAGCCGTTCATTTCGGAAGGGGTGTTGTAAGTGATGACACCGTTGATGGAATCGCGGACGGGGGCTGTGTAAACTTCCCCGTCGGGGATATTACATTTGCCTGCACATTTTACCGCAGGGATATCTTTGATGGAGAATGTGATGTCTGTATCCTTTGCCACCAGACGAACCTTATCTGTTTTGTTCATCAGTTCCACCAAGCTGTCCATGGCTTCGCTCATTTTTCCGTAGTCCAGATTGCATACGTTGAAGTAGAAATCTTCGAATTCTTCCAGAGAGGATTTGGCGGATTGAGCCATGGAATTTGTGGGGTAGCGCAGGACTACCCATTTGGTATGGGGCACGCGGATCTGATGGTGTACAGGGTCATCATAGAAAATATTCTGGATATCCAGTTTTTCTGTGGGCACGTCATACTGTTCTGTCAGGTTGTCCTCACCGCGAACACCGATGAAGGCATCCATCTGTTTCATCAGCAGGCTGTCGGCTTCTGCCATCATTTTCTGCTGTTCTTCTGTAGCACCCAAGAGGATTTCTCTTTCCAGAGAGTTTGTCATCAGTTTTACAAAGGGGGTTGCACCTACCTGATATACTTCCTTGATGATCTGCTTTACCAGAGGCAGAGGATGTACGCCGTTGCAGCTGATCCATACCTTTTCGCCTTTTTCCAGTCGGCAGGAATAGTGTACCAGGTTATATGCTAAAGTTTTGATTCTTTCGTCCATAATCGTATGCTCCTTTCAGTCTTATGGATAGTATTTTACACTCTTTTGGAAAAATACGCAAAGAAATTGACAAATATATTATAGGAAAGATAAAATGATAAAAAATGACATGTGAGGAGGGAAAAGGTATGCGTGTTGCCATTCCCACGAAAAATGGCAGGATCGACCAGCAGTACAGCCGTGCCACGGAATTTACGGTGTACGAAGTGGAGATTGAACTGGTACAGAAAAAAGAGATCATCCCTCTGGGAAAAACAAGCGTGGCGGATTTTCTGACGGAGCAGGGGATCAATGCGGTCATCTGCGGCAATATCCGTTCCACCGCAAGAAACATTCTCCGTATGAAACGCATCGAACTGACCTATGGCGTTATGGGGGAAGCAGATGATGTGATGATCCGTTACCTCAGCGGGGAACGGCTGGGGGATATCGAGGAAAATGCCTATTGGCGGGCAGGAAGAGAAGGGTTGGAATAAATTATGGCAGTACTGGAACGTTTTTATCCTGATATTTATGTAAAATCTGTGTTTGAAATGCCTCTGGATGATATGAAAAAACTGGGAATCCGTGCCTTGGTTTTTGATATTGATAATACGGTGGCACCTTTTGATGTGGCAGAACCTGATCAGGCCATCGTGGAACTTTTTGCATATCTCAGAAAACAGGGTTTCAAACTCTGCATTCTGTCCAATAATACAAAGGATCGCGTGCATCTGTTCAATAAGAAACTGGGGGCTCTGGCAGTACATAAGGCAGGTAAGCCCGGTATCAAAAAACTGAACAGAGCTTTGGAGATCATGGGCGTGACCCCTGACAGTGCGGCAATGGTGGGCGATCAGGTGTTTACAGATATGTGGTGCGGCCACAAGGCGGGCCTTCTGTGCATCATGACAGCACCCATCTGCGACAGAGATCAGATCCAGACAAAGGTAAAACGCGGTCTGGAAAGACAGGTCATGAAGACATATTTCAAGAAATATGGGAAATAAAAGTGGTTTTTTTAAGTTTTTATTGAAAATTACGGCCTAATCTATTAAAATATAGAAGAATATGCATATCTTTTTTTGAGAGGATACGCAGTGTCATTCGGAATAATAAAAATGATTTATATTTATGAGGAGGAAACACTATGATTTCTGCAGGTGATTTTAGAAAAGGCATTACTTTTGAAATGAACGGCGAACCCCACGTAATTCTGGACTTCCAGCACGTTAAACCCGGTAAAGGTTCTCCCTTCGTAAGAACAAAATACAAAAACATTCTGACAGGTGCTACAAGAGAAGAAGCATTCAACCCCAGTGACAAATTCCCCAAAGCACACATCGAAACAAAGAAAATGCAGTATCTGTACAGCGATGGTGAACTGTACTACTTCATGGACAACGAAACATTCGACCAGATCCCTCTGCACTACGATCAGGTAGAAGAAGCTCTGAAATACACAAGAGAAAACGATGAAGTAACAGTAAAATTCTACAAAGGTTCTCCTTTCATCGTAGAAGCTGCACAGTTCGTTGATCTGGTGATCACAGAAACAGAACCCGGTTTTGCCGGCAACACAGCACAGGGTGCAACAAAACCCGCTATCGTAGAAACAGGCCTGCAGATTCAGGTTCCTCTGTTCATCAACGAAGGCGAAAAAGTTCAGATCGATACAAGAACAGGCGAATACCTGGGCAGATCCAAAGAATAATTGATTCTGTTCTGAATAGGCAGGGAGGCTTTGACAAATGGAATATTTTGAAAAAAAGATCACTTATTTAAGAGGGCTTTGCGATGGAAGCGGCTTTGCGGAAGACAGCAAAGAAGGTAAGATCTTCCACGGTATTCTGGATGTTCTGGATGACATGGCTTTCATGCTGGAAACATTCATGGATGATGAAGATCTTGTCATGGATGACGAGGATATGGATGAAGCGGATGAACCCATCTTCTTCTATTCCTTCATCTGCCCCAACTGCGGCGAGGAGATCGACGTGGATGAGGAAACCATGGAAACAGAAAAAGAGATTGCATGTCCCGGATGCGGCAACAGCATCCCCATGGGCACAGCCGATATCGATGATCTGAAATTTTAAAATGTAAGAGAAAGCACGGGTTGGAAATTCCAGACCGTGCTTTTTTGTTGCCATAAAATTGTAGCTGAAATATTGACAGATGTCTTTCCTTGGGGTACGATAATACAAAATTATTTTTCAGATGAGATGAGAATAGAACAGAATATCAAAAGCAGAGAGGAGAGAACTCTATGAGTAAAGAAAACGAAAAAATCCCTTACAAAATCTATCTGGAAGAATCCGAAATGCCCAAGCAGTGGTATAACGTGCGGGCGGATATGAAAAACAAGCCGGCACCCCTCTTGAATCCCGAAACGCTGGAGCCCATGACACTGGAAGAACTGAGCGTGATCTTCTGTGAAGAATTGGCAAAACAGGAACTGGATAATGAAAATGCTTATATCGACATTCCGCAGGAAATCTGGGATTTTTATAAAATGTACAGACCTGCGCCTCTGGTGCGTGCCTACTGTCTGGAAGAAAAACTGCAGACCCCGGCAAAGATCTATTATAAATTTGAAGGCAACAACACCAGCGGCAGCCATAAACTGAATTCCGCCATCGCCCAGGCCTATTATGCAAAAATGCAGGGTCTGAAAGGCGTGACCACAGAAACAGGCGCAGGGCAGTGGGGCACAGCCCTTTCCATGGCCTGTGCCTATCTGGGACTGGACTGTAACGTATTTATGGTAAAAGTATCCTATGAGCAGAAACCCTTCCGCAGAGAAGTGATGCGTACATACGGTGCATCCGTAACCCCTTCCCCTTCTGCCACAACGGAAGTGGGCAAGAAAATTCTGGAAGCCCATCCCGGTACCGGCGGCAGCCTTGGCTGTGCCATTTCCGAAGCAGTGGAATCTGCCTGCAGCAGAGAAGGCTACAGATATGTACTGGGTAGCGTTCTGAATCAGGTTATGCTGCATCAGTCTATCATTGGTTTGGAAACAAAGGCTGCCTTGGATAAATACGGCATTGTGCCCGATATTATCATCGGCTGTGCCGGCGGCGGCTCCAATCTGGGTGGCCTGATTTCTCCCTTTGTGGGCGAAAAGCTGCGCGGTGAAAGAGAGTATCAGATCATTGCCGTGGAACCTGCATCCTGCCCCAGCATGACAAGAGGGAAATTTACATACGACTACTGCGATACGGGTATGGTGACCCCTCTGGCCAAGATGTATACACTGGGCAGTGGCTTCATTCCTTCCGCCAGCCATTCCGGCGGCCTGCGGTATCATGGTATGAGCCCTGTGGTTTCCCAGCTGTATCATGATGGCCTGATGGAAGCCCGCTCCGTAGAACAGACTTCTGTATTTGCGGCGGCGAAGCAATTTGCTCAGGTGGAAGGCATCCTGCCTGCCCCCGAAAGTGCCCATGCCATCCGTGTGGCCATCGATGAAGCCATGAAATGCAAGGAAACCGGCGAAGAAAAGACCATCGTATTCGGTTTGACCGGCACAGGTTACTTCGATATGTTTGCCTATGAAAAATTCAATAACGGCGAAATGCAGGACTATATCCCCACTGATGAAGAGCTGCAGAAAGGCTTTGATGGTCTGCCGGAGATCAATAAATAAACGAAAATTACCCCGTATCTTTGGATACGGGGTTTTCTCATTTTCGCTTGGCGGTAGCGTCCAGCTCTTCCGGTGTGTTTGCCATGCGGATGCGGTTTAAGACTTCCTGTCGTTCCTCGGTGGAAATCGTGTAAAATTTATGCATGTCTCTGCCGTTGTGCAGGATCAGCTGCTGCACCTCTTCCGGCAAGGTGTCCCATTTGCGAAACCAGTTCATGATCAATCACCTCAAGGTTAATGATGTCGTTTTTTCGCTTTTTTATGAGAAAAAGTCTGAAAAAGAAAAAGGAATTACAGGAAAAATATCGAAATTATATCATAAGGTTTACTATCGATACATAAGGAGGCATTCGTTATGGCATTTTTTGATAAACTTGGTGAAATGACAAAAATCGTGTCCGAAAAGGCTTCTGATAGTCTGGAAACAAATAAACTCATCAGTGAAATCAACCTGACGAAAGGGAATATTCAGGCATTCCAAAGAGAACTGGGCGAATTTTACTGGGCAAAATTTGCCGTAGGGGAAAAGCTGGATGAGGAAGCCATGCTGATTTGCGATAAGATCGTAGCTGCGCAGGATAAGATCCGTAATCTGGAGGCCCAGATCGATCAGATCAAAGCGGAAAGCGAAGCAAGAAAAGCAGAACGGGAAGCAGAAAAAGCAGAAAAGAAAGCGGCGGAAAAAGCAGCGGAAGCAGAACAGGCTGCGGAAAAAGCCGGCATTGAAAGAAATCCCGTTTGTTCTGGCTGTGGCGCAGCTTTGGCAGAAGGCGTGAAATTCTGCAGTGAATGTGGCAAAGCGGTAGAATAAGCTGATTGATGGCAATAAAACCTCAAATCCGAACGGGTTTGGGGTTTCTCTTTAGAAAAAAGTGGAAAGGGGGAGCAGTATGGCTGAAACAAAACAGAATATTCTGGGAACAGATCCCATCGGTCGGCTGCTGCTGAAATTTTCCATTCCAACGGCTTTAACGCTGATGGTAAACACTCTGTATAATATCGTCGATCAGATTTTTATTGGCCACGCGGCGGGGATCGGCGGCGTGGCGGCGACAAATGTGACCTTCCCTGTGGGCATCATTGCCGCAGCCCTTGCATTGATGATTGGGGATGGCTGTGCGGCCAATATCAGCCTTTCTCTGGGGCGAAAGGAGCAGGAGGAAGCGGATCGGGTCTTTGCCAATGCGGTGGTGCTGCTGTTTGCGGCGGGCTTTTTGCTGGCGGGGCTGGGCCTGCTGTTTACAAAACAGCTGGTGATTTTCTGCGGGGCATCCCCTTCCGTTGTGGCAGAATCGGTGAAATATATGAGCATTACCCTTCTGGGGCAGCCTTTTGCTATGTTTAGTATGGCCTTTACGGCCATCATCCGTGCCGACGGCAACCCCCAATATATGATGCGGAGCATGATGATCGGTGCGGTGCTGAATGTCATCTTAGACCCTATTTTTATTTTTTACTTCCACTGGGGGATTCAGGGGGCTGCGCTGGCTACCATCATTGGGCAGATTGTATCCGGCTGTATCGCTTTGGCGTATCTCCCGAAATATCAGCATTTCCGCCTGAAAAAAGAAAATCTTCGCCTGCGGGGCAGAGTCGTGAGCAATATCTTCAAGCTGGGCTTCCCCAGTCTTTGCACCCAGACGGCGTCAGCGGCGACCCAGATCATCATGAATAACCTGATGCGCAAATATGGTGCCATGACCATTTACGGCAGCGAAATTGCCATCTCCTGCTATGGTCTGATGATGAAGCTGTATCAGATCTCCCATGCCATGTTCGTGGGTCTGGCTTCGGGAGCCTCTCCCATCTATGGCTTCAACTTCGGCGCAAAGCAGTATGACCGTGTCCGTCAGACCATCAAAACAGCGGCTAAGGCTTCGGTGATTATTTCCGTGGCATGGTTTTTCATTTTTCAGTTCGGCGGCGGCTTTCTGGCTTCTTTGTTTGTGGAAAATGAACCCCTGTATCAGGCATTTGCGGTCCATTGTTTCCGTTTGTATATGGCGGGCTTCTTCGTGTTCGGTCTGCCAAACGTGACGTCCTCCTTCTTTCAGGCCATTGGCAGCCCGAAAAAGGCATTGGTGGTTTCTCTGTCCAGACAGGTGTTTTTCCTGATTCCTTTGGCTCTTTTCCTATCTTCCCGTTTCGGACTGGATGGTGCGCTGGGAGCTGCCCCTGTGGCAGATGTATTGACCTTCCTGCTGGCTTTCCTCCTTTTGGAAAAGGAAGTCGGCGGCTGGAAGAAAAAAGGGATGATCCTATAAAACGGGTCTTGCATATTTTTGTGTAAGGGTATATAATCGGAACATCGACAGTTCGTTTGTACCATCCTGTCGTTAAACAAAACCAGGACTGCTATTCATATAATTGTTGTGTATAGAAGGCTTTGCGTTTTGCAAGGCCTTTTTCTTTTTTATGGGGAGTAGTTTTGTGCTTTGTAAATTACTTTTAGGAGGAATTATAATGAGCGTAAAAGTACAACCCCAAAATGATTTTACATCGAAGAAAAATTGGTTTGTAAAGGAAGAAGAGGAAACCGTGATTCTGCTTCGCAGTACGCCTGCAACAGTGGTTTCGTTGTTTGTGGTAAGTGTCATTTGTATGAATCTGCTTGCCAACAAAACCCTTCTGCAAACAGACTGGATCGCATTGGACGGAGGCATCTTAATCTCATGGCTGTCCTTTATGTGCATGGATATCATCACAAAATATTTCGGCCCCAAGGCGTCCAATAAAATTGCCATTCTGGCTGCATCCATCAATCTGCTTACTTGCCTGATCTTTTACATCGCCAGCATTATCCCGTCACAGGCAAGCGACTATACTGCATTTAATGAAATATTTGGCGGAACATGGTTTATCCTGCTGGGCAGCACCATTGCTTTTCTTGCATCAGCAGCCATCAACAATTTTCTGAACTGGACCATTGGAAAAATGTTTCATAACAATCCGGATGGAAAACTTGCGTATGCAACCCAGACCTACGTCTCCACTTTTGTAGGGCAGTTCATGGATAACCTTATTTTTTCCATCATCGTATTTGTTTTTTTCGCCCCCATCTTCTGGGACGGATTCCATTGGACAATCCTGCAGTGTGTGACCTGTGCTTTGACCGGTGCAGTAGCTGAACTGATGATGGAGATCTTGTTCTCTCCTTTCGGTTATCGGATTCTGATGCGATGGAAAGAACAAAATGTAGGCGCGGAATATTTATCTTATATCAAGGAGTACAGCTAAAATGAAAGTATTGATCACCGGAACTTCACAGGGAATCGGAAAAGCCATTGCAGAACTTTTTCTGCAAAAGGGACATACTGTCATAGGCATTGACCGCCAGCCATCCGGCATTGAACATGCAGCGTACACCCATTATCAATGCGATGTAAGAGATATAGACCATTTACCTGTCATCGAGGGTATTGATATTCTGATTAACAATGCAGGCACACAAAACGAAGATGACATTGACATCAACTTGAAAGCGTTGATTTGGATGACCGAACATTATGGCGTCCAGCCAAACATAAAGTCTATTTTGCATGTGGGTTCTGCCAGTGCCCATACAGGTTCCGAATTCCCGGAATACTGCGCCAGCAAGGGCGGCGTATTGGCATATACGAAGAATGTTGCCATGCGTGTGGCTCCCTATGGTGCAACCTGCAACAGCATAGATCCGGGCGGCGTGCTGACGCCTTTGAATGCGTGTGTAATCAACGATCAGGAGCTTTGGGCACAGATCATGGAAGAAACGCCCCTGAGAAAATGGGCAACGCCGGAAGAAATTGCGGAATGGGCCTATTTCCTGACGGTGACGAATACGTTCTGCACGGGTCAGAGCATCATCATTGACGGGGGAGAATCCATCAAGCACAATTTTGTCTGGAAAGACTAAGGCATGGGAATTATATCAGAAACAGAAAGACAGCGGAAAAATCCGGTGTCTTTTTTCATATCTATAATGGAACAAAAAATGAAGGGGAACTGTTATGAAAAACTGGAAAACGGGAATGAAATATCTGGTGCTGTTTGGATTGTGCTTTTTCGGCGGGCGTCTGGTGGCTTCGGAACAGTCGGAAAGGGTGAGCGGAGAAAAACGGGGAGAACTGGCTATTTTGATTGATGACTTCGGCTATTGCGGTGAGGGGACGGAGGAAATGCTGGACTTGCCTATTCCTTTTACAGCGGCGGTCATGCCCTTTTCTAAATGCAGCGAAGCTGATGCAGCGGCAGTTCGGCAGGCGGGAAAGGAAATTTTCATCCACATGCCCATGGAATCCCTGACAGGGAAGAAGGAATGGGTGGGAGAGAAAGGCGTGTTTCGGAGTATGACAGAGCAGGAAATTCAGGACAGGGTAAAGGAAGCCTTTGCCATCCTGCCCGATGCGGCGGGGCTGAATAACCACATGGGCTCTGCCATTATGGAAGATGAGAGAAGCCTTTCGGCAGTCATGGAGGTGCTGCAGGAGAAAAATGTGCTGTTTGTGGACAGCGTGACTACGGCAAAGAGCCTGGGCAGAAAAATCGCAGGAGAAAAGGGGATTCCTTTTCAGGCAAGGGATGTGTTTTTGGATAGTACCGATTCGGTGGAAGTGGTGAAAGCGAACCTGCGGAAGGCGGCGGAAGTGGCTCTGGAAAAAGGCTATGCCCTTGCCATTGGACATGTGGGGCCGGAGGGCGGAAAAATCACAGCAGAAGCGATCCATTCATTGGTCCCCGAACTGGAAGCGGCGGGAATTACATTTGTGACGGTCAGTGACCTAGCAAAATGATACCTTATGTGGTATAATACAGATTTAATAAGTACCGCGAGAGGAGGATGGAAGAATGTCCCACTGGAATTCCAGAGGGCTGCGGGGCAGCACTTTTGAAGAGATCATCAATTTTACAAATGAACGCTACAGACAGTCCGGGCTGGCATTGTTCCAGAAAATCCCTACACCGATTCCCCCTGTGAAGATGGATGCGGAAAGTAAGACCATTACGCTGGCCTTTTTTGAGAAGCAGTCTACTGTGGATTATATCGGTGTAGCCCAAGGGGTGCCCATTGCTTTCGATGCCAAGGAGACGGCGGGCAAAAGTCTGCCCCTCCAGAATATTCATGGGCATCAGATGGCTTTTATGGAGGAATTTCAGGCGCAGCGGGGCCTTTCCTTCCTTTTGGTACATTTTTCCGCAGTGGATGAATATTATCTGCTGCCCTTTGAAACACTGAAAATATACTGGGAAAAGGCGGAAAAAGGGGGGCGCAAGTCCATTCCCTATGATGCCTTCGACAAAAAATACAGTATCAGACAGAATGGCAGTCTCCTCCATTATCTGGAGGCAGTCAGCCTGTATCTGGAGGAAACGGAAGAAAAAGCAAGGAAGTGAGAAACTATGCTGAAAAAAACAACAGTGGAAAATATACTGACGGCGGCACTGGAAAGCGGGGCGGACTTTGCGGAAATCTATGCAGAGGAAGCAAAACGCAGCAGTATCGCCATGGTCAACGGGAAGATTGAATCGGCTCTGGGTGGCATGGATTACGGCGCAGGGGTGCGCCTGTTCTTCGGCAATCAGGCCATTTACGGCTTTACCAATGACCTGACGGAAGAAAACCTGATCCGTATCGCCAGAGAAGGGGCGGCAGCCCTGAAGGGCGACCGTATCTATCATAGCAAGGGCTGGAAGGAAATGGCGAAAAGATGTATCAATCCCATTTTGGTGCAGCCTGACAGCATCGCAAAAACAGTCAAGGCGGAACAGCTGAGACTGGCCTCCGCGGCGGCGAAGGAATATCATTCTTCTATTACTCAGACCCGCTCCGGTTATCTGGAAGTGATGAAACATGTGTTGGTTGCCAATTCTGAGGGCATCTGGGGGGAAGAAGACCGCACCCGTTCCCGTTTTACGGTGGAAGCGGTGGCTTCTTCTGCAACGGAAAAACAGAGCGGACATTTAGGCCCCGGCGGTTCCGAAGGGTTTGAGCTGTTTGACCGCATCGACGTGGAAGGGACGGCGAGGGAAGCGGCCCGCATTGCGGTGACTATGCTGGGCGCAAAGCCCTGCCCTGCAGGAAAAATGCCCGTTGTCATCGATAATGGCTTCGGCGGCGTCATCTTCCACGAAGCCTGCGGTCATGGTCTGGAAGCAACGGCAGTGGCAAGAAATGCCTCTGTTTTTGCAGGAAAGATGGGACAGCTGATTGCATCTCCGCTGGTGACTGCCATCGATGACGGCACCATCCCCAATGGCTGGGGCTCTGGGGAAATGGATGACGAAGGGACACCTACAGCCAGAAATATTCTCATCGAAAACGGCGTGCTGAAATCCTATCTGGTGGACAGACTGAACGGCAGGCGCATGGGCGCGGCCATCACCGGTTCTGCCAGACGGCAGGATTACCGTTATGCCCCCACCAGCCGCATGACCAATACCTTTATTGCCAACGGCAAAAGCACCCCGGAAGAAATTATCGCCAATACAGAGTATGGCTTATATGCAAAACAGATGGGCGGCGGCAGTGTGGACCCGGCAACAGGGTCCTTTAACTTTGCTGTCCTGGAAGGATATATGATAAGAAATGGAAAACTTGCGGAACCGGTCAGAGGGGCGACCCTCATCGGCAAGGGTTCCGAAGTGCTGCGGGATATTGATATGGTGGGCAATAACATGAAACGGGCTCAAGGCATGTGCGGCAGCAAGAGCGGTTCCATCCCCACAGATGTGGGGCAGCCCATGATTCGTGTCAGCAGTATGACCGTCGGCGGAAGGGGGTAAGCAGGATGGAAAGAAAAGAATTTTTGGATAAAGTCCTTGCTTACGGGAAACAGGAAGGCTTTGCGGAATGTGAAGTGTTTTACCGCGGCGGCAAGGCCTTTGAAGTCCTCATCATGGAGGGCGAGGTTTCTAATTACGAAAACAGCAAGGAAGAAGGCGTCTCCTTCCGTGGGAATATCCATGGGCGTACAGGCTATGCCTATACAGAGCAGCTGACAGAAGCAGCCATTCCTTTTCTGGTAAATATGGCGAAGGAAAATGCGGCTTTGCTTTCTTCTGAGGATATGGAAGACCTTTATGAAGGAGAAGAAAGGTATCCTGAGCTGGAAGGAGTCAATGAAGAACTGGAACAGCTGGCAGTCGGTGAAAAAATCGCCGCGGCTATGAAAATGGAAGAAGCGGCACTGGCGGGGGCTGAGGAAGTAGCCTCTCTGGATTACTGCGCATTGGGCACAGGTCTGGCGGAAATCGCCATCAAAAATACAAAGGGGCTGGATGTTTCCTTTGCGAAAAATTTTGCCACGGCCTATGTTTCTGCCATTGCCAGAAAAGGCGATGAAACGAAAACAGGCACCTATTTCTGGAAGGCTCAGGACTGGAACGATTTTGACCCCGAAAAAACAGGCAGAAAAGCGGCAGAACGGGCAGCGTCCCATTTGGGGGCAGCTTCTGTGCCCAGTGGGAAATATGATGTGATCCTGGACGGAAGAACCATGGTTTCTTTGCTGGGGGCTTTTGCAGGGGTGTTCTTTGCAGAAAACGTACAGAAAGGGTTTTCTTTATTGAACGATAAAACAGGTGAAAAAATCGCATCCGAAAAAGTGACATTGCGGGATGATGCCCTTCTGTTCGGCGGCTACGGCACACAGCCCTTCGATAGCGAGGGGGTTTCCGGAAAAAATAAAGCGGTCATTGAAAAGGGCATCCTGAAAACACTGCTGTATAATAGAAAAACGGCGAAAAAAGATGGTGTAAAGTCCACAGGTAACGGCTTTAAGGCAGGCCTGACTGGCTCTGTGAAAACCGCAACTACCAATTTCTATCTGACAAAGGGCGAAATCTCGCAGGAAGAACTGTTCCGCCAGATGGGCGATGGTCTGTTCATTACCAGCCTGATGGGGCTGCACGCAGGCACTAATGCTGTTTCCGGTGATTTTTCCCTTTCTGCGGAGGGATTCCGCATTGAAGGCGGCAAGCAGGGACAGCCTGTGGAACAGATCACCATTGCGGGTAATTTTTATAAACTGCTGGAAGCGGTGGAGGAAATTGCGGATGACCTGTACTTCGGTTCCTCTGGTATTGGTTCCCCTTCTGTTTTGATAAGAAACCTTGATATTGCCGGTAATTAAATATTTATGAACATAAAAACAGGCTGTGAAAACAGCCTGTTTTTTGCGTATCGGGTCGAGGGGGTGACCCCCTCGCAGGGGTATTGGGGACGCCGTCCCCAAGGTCTTAAGACTCTAATTTGTCGCAAAGAGCATTGATCTCTTTCAGCAGTTTTTCCATGTCTCTGTTTGCACCGCCTTTGTTCTGGTTCACAATGCGCTGGATGCGTTTCGCCGCTTCGTCCAGCTGATCCGCCAGATACATGGCTCTTTTGCCGCCTTCGGACTGGGCCTTTGCCTTGGGATATTCCTTCGGCACAACGGGAATCTTTACGCCTTCGGAAATCATCTGATTGGCGATCAGGTCGAAGCAGGCACCGCTGTAGGGCGCAAAGGCTTCCTGACCGTATTCCTCGTGTAAACATTTCACGAAATCATCACAGACCATATCTTCGCCGTGTACAACGAAAACTCGTGCGGGCTTCTGTTCGAAATGGTTCACCCATTCCAAAAGTCCTTTTTTGTCTGCGTGGCCGCTGACCCCGGCCAGCTGTTCGATATGGGCATTGACGGTGATGGTCTCGCCGAACAGGCGTACTTCCTTTTCTCCGTCGATGATATTTCTGCCCAATGTGCCGATGGATTGATAGCCGACGAAGAGGATGGTGGATTCGGGCCGCCACAGATTGTGTTTCAGGTGATGGCGAATGCGTCCCGCTTCACACATGCCCGATGCGGAAATGATGATTTTGGGTTTGGTATCAAAATTGATGGCCATGGAGTCATCGGCGGTGACTGCCACAGTCAGACCGACAAATTCCAGAGGGTTGATGCCTTTCTGTACCAGTTCCATGGCTGCAGTGTCGTAGCAGTCCATGTAGTTGGCAACGAAAACCTTGGTGGCTTCGATGGCAAGGGGGCTGTCCACATATACCTTGAATCCGTCATGGCCTGTTACCAGTTTGCGCTCTTTGATCTCGCGGATGAAATACAGCATTTCCTGGGTTCTGCCCACAGCAAAGGAGGGAATGACCAGATTGCCGCCCCGATCAAAGGTCTCCTGAATATGCCGTGCCAGCTCGGCTACATAATCGGGAGGGGCGGTATGATAACGGTCACCGTATGTGTTTTCCATGATGACATAGTCTGCTTCCAAGGTATAACGGGGATCGTGGATGATGGGCTGATTGAGATTGCCGATATCGCCGGAATAAACAACTTTTTTCGTTACCCCTTCTTCCGTTAGCCAGATCTCGATGCTGGAGGAGCCCAGCAGATGGCCTACATCGGTAAACCGGATTTCGATGCCTTCGCAGACGGATACCTTTTGCATGTAGTCACAGGGAACAAAATGTTCCATGACTGCCATGGCATCCTCTGTGGTATACAGAGGATCAAAAGGTTCTTTGCCTGCACGTTTATTCTTTCTGTTGCGCCACTGGGCTTCAAATTCCTGAATATGAGCGGAATCCAAGAGCATAATACGGCAGAGGTCGGTGGTGGCTTCGGTCGCATAAACCTGTCCCCGAAAACCGTTCTTGTATAACAAGGGGATCAGCCCGGAATGGTCGATGTGAGCATGAGAAAGGAAAAGATAATCGATATCCGATGCGGAGACGGGGATCTCCTGATTTTCGTATGTATCTCGCCCCTGTTCCATGCCGCAGTCCAAGAGAATGCTCTTGCCGCAGGCTTCGATATAATGGCAGCTGCCCGTAACTTCGTGGGCGGCACCTAAAAACATTAGCTTCATAACGATGCCCTCCTTATCAAAATATGTGGAATTTTTGTGATTTTTGCGAAGTTGTTGATTGTGCACAAATGTTTTGTGTATAAGTATAGTATATCTGTTTTCTCTGCAGATGACAAGGGATGGCATATGCTGTCTTTTCAATGAAAACATTGAGGATTTTGCGGGTTTTGGCAACTCTTTTGGGCTGGTAATATGGCGTAAATGGTGGTAAAATTATTTATAATAATAAGAATAGAGAAAAAATTTATTATTTAGAAAATTCAGTAAAAGGGGATGAGAATATGCTCAATACCACAAAGCTTTATGATATTTTTCATATCGTCGATGGTGAACACGGCGACCCTCATACCATTCTGGGAATGCACGAAGTAGAACAGGATGGCAAAAAAATGGTGGCAGTCCGCGCGTTTTTGCCCGGTGCAGCAAGCATCGTTGTGATCGACTATGCAAACAAACGTAAAAAATATCCTATGGAACTGGTACATAAGGCAGGCTTCTTTGAAGTGGTCATCGAAGATAGAGAAGAATGGTTCCGCTATCAGTTGGAATATACCGATTATAGCGGGAATACCTGGCGAAATTATGATCCCTATTCCTTCCAGCCTACCTTCTCCGATTTGGACAGACACTTGTTCGGTGCAGGTACTCATTATGAAGTCTATGAAAAAATGGGCGGCAGATTGATGACCCATCAGGGGGCAAAGGGTGCTTCCTTTGCCGTATGGGCACCCAATGCGAAAGCAGTCAGTGTTGTGGGGGACTTTAACCTGTGGGATAGCCGCAGACACCCCATGCGAAAACTGGAAGAATCCGGTGTTTGGGAACTTTTTATTCCCGGCGTACAGGAAGGGGATTGCTATAAATTCCATGTGGTGCAGTGTGATGGCAGGGTAGTAGATAAAACGGACCCTTATGGCCTGTGTTCCGAACTGCGTCCCAAAACAGCATCGATTCTGTACCCTTTGAAACGTTATAAATGGAAAGACCGCCGCTGGATGACAGCGAGAAAGAAATATAATGTGCATCAGTCTCCCATGAGTATTTATGAAGTGCATCTGGGCAGCTGGATGCGGGGGGAAGAAAACCGATTCCTGACTTATACAGAGCTGGCAGAAAAACTGGTGCCCTATGCAAAAGAAATGGGGTATACCCATCTGGAGCTGCTTCCCATCGAAGAACATCCCTTTGACGGCAGCTGGGGCTATCAGGTGACAGGCTATTATGCAGCCACAAGTCGTTACGGTACACCCGATGAATTTAAATATTTCATTGATACCTGCCATGAAAACGGCATCGGCGTTATTCTGGACTGGGTGCCTGCCCACTTCCCGAAGGATGATTTTGCACTGGCTCGTTTTGACGGCACTGCCCTGTATGAACATGAAGATCCCCGTCTGGGCGAACATATCCAGTGGGGCACATATATCTTTAACTACGGCAGAAAAGAAGTGAGCAACTTCCTGCTGGCAAATGCTCTGTTCTGGCTGAGAGAATATCATATTGATGGCCTGCGTGTAGATGCGGTGGCATCTTTGCTGCATCTGGACTTTTGCAGAGGGGAAGGCCAGTGGATTCCCAATATCTACGGCGGCAACGAAAATCTGGAAGCCATCGAATTCCTGAAACATATGAACTCCATTATTGCCCAGAGAGAACCCGGTGCCATGGTTATCGCAGAGGACAGCACCGCCTGGGAAGGTGTGACAAAGGACACCAAAGAGGGAGGCTTGGGCTTTACCCTGAAATGGAATATGGGCTGGATGAACGACTTCCTGTTCTATATCAAGAAAGACCCTGTTTACAGAAAATATCATCATAATAAATTGACCTTTGCAATGGCATATCAGTATTCCGAAAACTATGTTCTGGTATTGTCCCATGACGAAGTGGTGCACACAAAGAGCTCTATGGTAGGCAAAATGCCCGGTGACCCTTGGCAGAGCTTTGCAAACCTGCGCCTGAGCTATGGTTTCATGTATGGCCACCCCGGCAAAAAGCTCCTGTTTATGGGCGGTGAATTTGGCCAGTATAACGAATGGTATGAAGGGCAGTCTCTGGACTGGCATCTGCTGCAGTATGCAGACCATAAGAATCTGCAGGCATATATGAAGGAACTGAACCATCTGTATCAGAACGAAAGTGCTTTCTGGGAACTGGATTCCGATCCCGAAGGATTTGAATGGATCGAATGTGACGATGCGGACAGCTCCATTGTATCCTTCATCCGCCGCAGCAAGGATAAGGAATTGATTTTTGTTTGCAACTTTACCCCTGTGGTGCATCACGGCATGCATCTTGGTGTGCCTCATATGGGTACTTACAAAGAAATTCTGAACAGTGATGATGAACGTTTCGGCGGCAGCGGCATCATCAATACAGAACCCCTCCAGAGCAGTGATCGCCCTTGGAACCGTTGCCCTTACAGCG
The DNA here is from genome assembly GCA_937919015.1 of uncultured Clostridia bacterium. GTDB lineage: Bacteria > Bacillota > Clostridia > Lachnospirales > Anaerotignaceae > Anaerotignum_A. The sequence continues at coordinate 10,697 of CALFPN010000056.1, read as the reverse complement.
TAACACTGGACGTGCCCCCTCTGGGCATGGTGATTCTGGAACAGGTGGACCCTCCCCAAAAGAAAAAGGCACCTGCAAAGAAAAAAGCACCTGCCAAGAAAGAGGCGGCTGTAAAGGGTGAAGCTGCGAAGGAAGAAAAAGCGGCAGCGAAAAAGGCACCTGCCAAGAAAACACCTGCGAAAAAGAAAGCTGCTCCCAAGAAAAAAGAGGCAGAATCCGGGAAAGAGGAAAAACTCTCTGTGCAGGCAGAAGAAGTATCTGTGCAGGCGGAAGAAGCATCTGTAAAGGCAGCAGAAGAGGTAGCAGCGGAAAAGGAATGATGCATAAAACCATGCTTCTGAAAAGTCTTTCGGAGAAAATTTTTTCGTTTTTCGCGCCTTTGGTATGATTTTTCTCCAGAAAATCCGACGTTTCTTATTGACGCACGGATAGTTTTTGTGTATAATTCTTAAATGTGTGGTAAAAAAAGGTGGCCACACCCGATTTTATCATCAACGAATCTCGCACTGGGAGGGAGGGAAACAATATGTCAGAGGTAAAAGTTAAAGAAAATGAATCCTTGGACAGCGCACTGCGTCGTTTTAAAAGAACATGTGCCAGAGACGGTATCATGGGCGAAGTTCGCAAAAGAGAACATTATGACAAACCCAGCGTAAAACGCAAAAAGAAATCCGAAGCTGCTAGAAAACGTAAGTTTAGATAAGTCTAATTTTATTCTACAGCGAAAAGGGATGATTATATGTCATTAAAAGAGCAGCTTTTTGCAGATTTGAAAACTGCTATGAAAGAGAAAGATACTCTGAAAAAAGACACTGTTCAGTTGATCCGTTCCGGTATCCTGCAGTATGAAAAGGATAACAAAGTAGAGCTGGATGACGAAGGCGTTCTGGATATTATTTCCAAACAGCTGAAGAGCAGACGTGATTCTTTACCCGACTATGTGAAAAGCGGCAGAGAAGATCTGATCGAAAAACTCAATAAAGAAATCGAAATTTTGTTAAGTTACCTTCCAGAGCAGTTGAGTGAAGACGAAATTCAGAAGATCGTGGAAGAAGCGATCGCAGCCACCGGCGCAGCCTCCATTAAGGAAATGGGCAAGGTTATGGGTATGGTGAATCCCAAACTGAAAGGCCGTGCGGATATGAAAGTTGTTGGTGCTCTTGTGAAAAAAATGCTCCAGGGCAAGTAATAATCAAAAATTATATGACCGCAGGTTTTCCTGTGGTCATTTTTCATTTTGGAGAAAAAGCGCATACGGTAATTTTTGGTGGGGTTAATTTGTGAGATATCTCTATATTTTGTCCTACAAATCGAACAAACAGAATTTTAGATGCAGCGCATCGAAATATTCGATGATATATTGACATTGGGAGTCGGGGTGGTATAATTCAAACCATCGATAGACAGTATCTAAAATGTTGATGGATATAAAGGAGAGGTATATTATGAAGAAAATGATGAAATTAACAGCACTGATGCTGACGGCGGCAATGGCGATGACAGGCTGCGGCGGCAGCGGTTCCGATGATGCAGCAGACAGTGATGCAACGTATAAGGTAGGGATCGTACAGCAGATGGAACATGCGGCACTGGATGCGGCAACACAGGGCTTTCAGGATAAGCTGAAAGAGCTGCTGGGTGATGAGGTAGTCTTTGATTATCAGAATGCCCAGGGGGAACAGACCAACTGTACGACCATCGCAACAAAATTTGTTTCCGATGGCTGTGATCTGATCATGGCAAACGCAACAACAGCACTGCAGTCTGCATACGCAGCAACCGCAGATATCCCCATCGTAGGTACATCCGTAACAGACTATATGACAGCAGGTGTGGTAGATTCCAATGAGGCACCGGGCAGAAATGTAACAGGCGTTTCCGACCTGTCCTCCATTGATGCACAGATCGATGTTCTGCTGCAGTTCTGTTCCGAAGATGCAAAGGTGGCCGTTGTTTATTGTTCTGCAGAACCCAACTCCATCTATCAGGCAGAACTGGCTGAAAAATATCTGCAGTCCCTGAACAGAGACTATGCGGTTTATACAGTGGCAGACTCCAACGAAATTCAGGCAGTTATGACAACAGCAGTAGGGGAATGTGACGCTGTTTATATTCCCACAGACAATACACTGGCAAACAACATGGAAATCGTGAAAAACGTAACGGTTCCTGCGGGGGTGCCTTCCTTTGGCGGCGCGGAACAGATGTGTGCAGAAGGCGCTCTGTCCACACTGTCCATCAGCTACTATGATCTGGGCGTAAAAGCAGGGGAAATGGCTTACGAAATTCTGGTAAATGGTGCGAACCCTGCGGAAATGCCCATCGCATTTGTTTCCGAAGGCATCACACCCAAATATAATCCCGAAATTGCAGAAGCATTGGGCGTAACTGTTCCCGAAGGCATGACAGCAGTGGAATAAGAAAGCTTGTTTAAATGGAATTTTACAAAAGAGAAAATGATTTGAAAAACGAACGAAAGAGAAAACAGAATAGCGGGGCGGAAAAAGCTCCGCTCTTTCTGTGAAACAGCGGAAGAATATACGAAAGAGTGGAGGTATTCCTTATGAATGTGATGGCATTGTTGAATGCTTTGCCTGGCTCAGTGGCCCAAGGGCTGATTTGGGGTATTATGGCAATAGGCGTTTATATGACCTATAAAGTACTGGATTTTGCAGACCTGACCGTAGATGGTTCCATTGCCACAGGCGGTGCAACAGCGGTTATGCTGATGTTATCCGGTCAGAATGTATATGTAGCACTGATCGGTGCGACCATTGCCGGTATGTTGGCGGGGCTGGCAACCGGTATTTTCCATGTGGCTTTTGGCATCCCCGGTATCCTTGCCGGCATCCTGACCCAGCTGGGGCTGTATTCCGTCAATATGCGTATCATGGGAAAATCCAATCAGGCCATCAGCGTGGATCAATATGACCTGATTCTGAGTTTGAGAGATATTCCCAATGCAATTCTGGTTGGCGTGATTTTCTGTGTAGTACTGATCGTTCTGCTGTACTGCTTCTACGGCACAGAAATCGGCCGTGTGTTCCGTGCTACAGGCTGTAATGAAATCATGGCCCGTGCTCAGGGCACAAATACAGACCACATGAAAGTGCTGGGTCTGATGATTTCCAATGGGGTCGTTGCACTGGCCGGTGGCCTGTATGCCCAGTATCAGGGCAATGCCGACGTAAACATGGGCCGCGGTGCCATCGTTATCGGTCTGGCGGCGGTTATCATTGGTGAGGTTGTTTTAGGCAGATGGGTATACTTTAACTATATGCTGCGTATGGCGGCGGTGGTTTTCGGTGCTATCATGTATTTCTGCGTGATCGCAGTGGTGCTGTGGCTGGGTCTGGAAACCACAGACATGAAGCTGATTAGTGCGCTGATTGTAGCGGCATTTTTGGCGGTGCCTTATTTGAAGGGCAAATACAACGCCAGCCATGTAAAGAGAGGAGGCGGCAAGAATGCTTGAGTTAAAAGGAATCTATAAAACATTCCATCCCGGCTCCGTAAATGAAAAAAGAGCACTGAACGGCATTGATCTGGTTTTGGAAGAAGGCGATTTTGTCACCATCATCGGTGGCAACGGTGCAGGGAAATCCACCATGCTGAATGCCATTGCAGGGGCATGGCCCATTGATGAAGGACAGGTTATCATTGATGGTGTGGATGTGACAAGCCTGCCCGAGCATAAAAGAGCGGCATATCTGGGCCGTGTGTTCCAGGACCCCATGAACGGCACAGCAGCGGATATGGAGATCGAAGAAAATCTGGCCATTGCAAAACGTCGCGGCAAAAACCGTTCTTTCAAATGGGGTATCACCAGAAAAGAACGAGAAGAATATGTAGAACTTTTGAAAATGCTGGATCTGGGTCTGGAAACCCGTATGCGTGCGAAGGTAGGGCTTCTTTCCGGCGGGCAGAGACAGGCGTTGACATTGTTGATGGCAACACTGAAAAAGCCCAAACTGTTGCTGCTGGATGAACATACAGCGGCTCTTGACCCCAAAACAGCGGCAAAGGTTTTGGAACTTTCCGACAAGATCATTGCGGAAAACAATCTGACCGCCCTGATGGTCACACACAACATGAAGGATGCCATTGCCCATGGTAATCGTCTGATCATGATGTGGGATGGCAAGATCATTCTGGACATCAAAGGGGAAGAGAAGAAGAACCTGACAGTGGAAGATCTGCTGAAACAGTTCACCATTGCCAGCGGGAAGGAATTCGCTTCTGACCGTGCTTTACTTGGCTAAAATATACAATGTAAGTGGGAAACACCCGTATTTTGCGGGTGTTTTTTGTTTGTTTCTTACAGTTGAGTGGATACAGAATACTTGTTTAAATTTCAAAACAATCTGTTGACAACTAAGATGAGAGTGCTATAATAGCTTTAACACATACACGCGGATACGCGTTGAAGCGATAAAGCGAAAGATACATAAGATAAAAAGGAGATGTTTTTTATGAAGAAATGGATGAAAACAGTTGCAGCGATGATGGCTCTTACAATGGCAATGACAGGCTGCGGCGGTTCTGATGCATCTGCCGACGATGCAGCCGATCAATATACCGTTGGTATCGTGCAGCAGCTGGAACATCCTGCACTGGATGCGGCAACGCTGGGTTTTCAGGAAAGGCTGACAGAATTGTTGGATGGCAATGTCACTTTTGATTATCAGAATGCTCAGGGGGAACAGACAAACTGTACCACCATCGCAACAAAATTTGTTTCCGACGGGGTTGACCTGATTATGGCAAATGCAACAACAGCACTGCAGTCTGCAGCAGCAGCAACTGCCGATATCCCCATTGTTGGTACATCCGTAACAGACTATGTGACAGCAGGTGTGGCAGATTCCAATGAAGCCCCCGGCAGAAATGTCACAGGCGCATCCGATCTGGCTCCCATCGATGAACAGATTGCAATGCTGACAGAACTGGTGCCCGATGCAAAGAAAGTCGGCATCGTATACTGCTCTGCAGAACCCAACTCTCTGTATCAGTCCAAACTGGCGCAGGCGGAACTGGACAAAGCAAATATTGCATGGGAAGAATATACAGCAGCAGATTCCAATGAAGTACAGTCTGTCGTAACAAAGGCTGTTAGCGAATGTGATGTTTTGTATATTCCTACAGATAATACAATGGCAAACAATACGGAAATCATCAAAAACGTAGCGGTTCCCGCAGGCGTTCCCGTTATTGCCGGTGAAGAAGGTATCTGCTCCGGCTGTGGTGTGGCAACACTGTCTATCAGCTACTACGATCTGGGCGTGAAAGCGGCGGAAATGGCTTATGAAATTCTGGTAAATGGTGCAGATCCCGCTGAAATGCCTATTGAATATGTTTCCGAAGGTATCACAGAAAAATACAATGCTGAAATTGCAGAAGCACTGCAGATTGCAATCCCTGAAGATATGGTAGCAATTGGCGAATAAGAATCCATCAGTGATTTCATATGTATTCCTTTATATCCTTTCTACAAAAGATAAAATCATGAAAAGTCGAAACGGCGGAGCGATCAGCTCCGCTGTTTTTTTGCGGATAGATTGGTTTGGTTGATCAAAAGCACTCGAAAGAGTGCTTTTTCCCTATGGAAAACAGGGACAACGTCTAGTTATGCAGGCAAAGACATAAACTGAACAAATAGCTTTGAGGTGGTCATATGGGACTGCGGAAAAATGTGACAGAAGCCTTGGAACTGCCCAAGGAGATCATGCTAAATCTGCCGCTGATCTCTCTGATCGGTCAGGATGAAGTCACCATAGAAAATTATAAAGGGATTCTGGAGTATGACGAAGAACAGGTGCGCATTGGCACATCGGCAGGGGTGCTGCGGCTGCAGGGAAAGGGACTGTGCCTGAAGCAGCTGTCTGCAGAGTGCATGGTGGTGACGGGAAGGATTGAGAGTCTTGCGTTTTTGACCTGAACAGACCGATAGGGGTGAGGAATTTGTTTCTGGCGTTATGGTATTCTTTACGTGGATATGTTAGAATAAGAGCGAAGGGCTTTTCGGCGGAACGGTTCATGAATATGGCGGCTTTTCGGGGGGTCTATCTCTGGGATGTAACCAGAGAAGGGGCGGGCATGACCATGAAAGCGGCAGGCGGCAGTCTGGATCTTCTGCAGGCCTGCGCGGAAAAGACGGGCTGTTCTATGGAAGTCCTAGGAAGGGGCGGACTGCCTGTTTTTTTTCGGCGGTTTCGCAGGAGACAAGTTTGGACGGCAGGGTTGCTGTGCTTTGCGGCGGGGCTGTATCTGCTTTCTTCCTTTATCTGGACGGTACGGGTGGAGGGAAATGAACGGCTGACGCAGGAAGAATTGCTTTCTGCCTGTGGGGAAATGGGGCTGAAGCCCGGTGTATGGAAACGAAGGGTAAATACGGAAGCTGTCACCAACGGACTATTGCTGCAGTTTCCGGATATTTCGTGGGTCAGCGTTGGTATGGAAGGTACGGATGTGACCATTAAATTGGCGGAGACCATTGAAAAAGCGGAGCGGATAGACAGGGAAACCCCCTGTGATATCGTTGCTGCCCGGGACGGCGTGATCGTTCAGATCACGGCGGAAAGGGGCACGCCAAAGGTGCAGGCCGGCGATGTGGTGAAAAAGGGAGATATCCTGATTTCTTCGGAGCTTTTGATTGGACTGGAAGGAGAAGAACAGCATACGGAGTATACGGCGGCAGAAGGGGCAGTCACGGCCCGTATCTGGCAGAGACTGACGGAAGAAATGCCCTTGCAGTATGAGGAGATCCGTTACAGCGGTGTGGAAAAGGAAAATCGCAGTCTGCTTTTTTCCGAAAAGGAACTGGATGTCATTCACCCTGATGGGGAAGGAGAATGGGAAAAAACGATGCTTTCGGAACGGCCGCTGGCTTTGGGGGATTTTACATTGCCCCTTCGTTTCAAAAAAGAAATCTGGAAAGAATATGAAATTCTGGAGAAAACAAGAACGGTAGACGAAACAAAATTGATTCTGGAAGAAAATTTAAGAAAAAAGACAGAGAATTTATTGTCGGACTACGGTAAAATAGAAGATATCAAAATCAGTTTTGAAGAATATGCCGACGGCGTCCGCGGGGAAGCGGAAGTGACACTGTTGGAACGTATAGAGGAAAAACAAGAAACTGAACCAAAAGAAAGGGAGCGTGAGAATCTGAATGAGTTTTGAAAGAACGATACAGATGGATAACAGCATCATCCTGCCGGTGTTCGGGCAGTTTGATGCCAATATCAAAAAAATAGAAAAGGCCTGCCATGTCAGCATTGTCAACCGTGGGGATGATGTGAAGATTACTGGTGAGGAACTGCAGGTGCATAAAGCTTGGAATATCCTGCATTCTCTGGCGGCACTGGCAAGAAAGGGCGAAGAGATTACAGAGCAGAATCTGGAATATTTCATTGCTTCTGCAGAGGAATCTGACCTGAGAGAACTGGAAAAGGTTTATGATGACCTGATCTGTATCACCGTCAATGGCAGACCTCTGAAGCCCAAAACACTGGGACAGAAGAAATATGTGGATATGATCAAAAATAATACGGTGGTATTCGGGATTGGCCCTGCCGGCACGGGCAAGACTTATCTTGCCATGGCCATGGCTATCACCGCTTTTAAGAATAACGAAGTAAACCGTATTATCCTGACCCGCCCCGCCATCGAAGCGGGGGAAAAACTGGGTTTTTTGCCCGGCGACCTGCAGCAGAAGGTAGACCCTTATCTGCGTCCCCTCTATGATGCATTGTACGAGATCATGGGGGCGGAAAATTTCATGAAAAATATGGAAAAAGGCCTGATCGAAGTAGCCCCTCTGGCTTATATGCGCGGCAGAACCCTGGATAATGCCTTTATCGTGCTGGATGAAGCCCAGAATACGACGCCGGAACAGATGAAAATGTTTCTGACCCGTATCGGCTATGGCTCCAAGGCAGTCATCACCGGCGACGTGACCCAGATTGACTTGGGCGAAGGCAAAAGAAGCGGTCTGACGGAAGCGACTAAAATTCTGGCAGGCATCGAAGGCATCGGCCAGATCACATTGACGAACAAAGACGTTGTGCGCCACCCGTTGGTGCAGAAGATCATCCTTGCATATGAAAAGTTTGAGAATAAGAAACGAGGCGATCAGGATGGCAAGAAAGAAAGACGTTTCCCCAAATAAACAGGGGAAAAAGACCCATCAGGGCATATTGTTTGTGATCGCGGTCATTTTGACCTTGCTTTGCATCAGTACCGGTTCCCATGTGATGGAAACGGATATGGTGCAGGTAGGGGCTGTGGCAGAAAAACGCTATGTGGCAGAAAAAGATGCCATTGATGAGGTGACTACCAACAGATTGAAAGAAGCGGCAGCGGATAGTGTTGCCCCTATTTATATGCATGATTCCGTAGCGGAAGAAGAAAGCCGCAGGGAAGTAAACGAAATGTTTCAGGATCTGAACCGTATCCTTTCCAAGCTGAAGGAGGATGAAAGCTTCTATGAAAGGGCAGTGGAGGCCCCCTGGAAGCTGCCTGTGGTGTTGACGGAAAAGCAGCTGGAGGCTTATGCAGAGCTGGATAAGAGCAATCGGACACTTTTTGCGGAAGACTGTATCAATGCCATGAATGGTGTGTATGAAACCGGCATCAAGGCCGATGCGCTGGAGGATGGCCGAACAGCAGCGGCGGAGGCATTCAAGAGCACGGCATGGAGCAACAGTCTGAAGACCATGGCAGAGACTGTTTTTGATGCAGCCTTGGAACCAAATCTGGTATTGGATGAAGATGCTATGGAAATGGCAAGGGATGCCAAACGGGCGGAAGTGGAAAATGTAATGATCCGCAAAAACCAGAAAATCGTAGATGAAGGGGAGATCATTACCCAGGATATCTATGACAGACTGGTCAGCCTGAAGCTGGTAGGCGGCGCGGAATACACCGGTACGGCACTGCCCTTGTTTGGCAGCCTGCTGATGGTTGGTATCATGTTTGGCGCATTGTATCTTTTCTTCACTTGGGGGAAGGGTATCGTGGTATTGAAATATAATGAAGTGAAGATGCTCTTCACTGTTTATGTCATCATGGTCATCTTACTGCGGCTGATGGCGCATATCTCCTATTTTACGCTGATTCCGCTGGGGCTGTTTGCCATGCTGGTCAGCATGCTTATCGGCAGACGTGTGGCACTGATTATGAACTCTCTGTTCTGCATCATCGGCTGTTTCATTTTTAACGGAGATGTACAGTTTCTGATGTATTCCCTGCTGGTAGGAACCATGGGGGCACTGCTGATCCAGAAAACGGATCAGCGTAAATATATCATGCCTGTCGCCGTTGCCATGGGGGCAGTCAGCTTTGCCGCTATGCTTGGCGCAGGTCTGTTCTTTGCAAACGGATATTCTGCAGGGCTTCTGGCAGAATGTGTTTTTGGTGCGGTGATGGGTGTGATTTCTGTTATCATTGCTGTAGGCAGCCTGCCTTTCTGGGAAGCAGCCTTTGAGGCAAATACTCCCCATCGCCTGCTGGAATTGACCAACCCCAATAACGAAGTGCTCCGCAGACTGATGATCGAGGCACCGGGTACATACCACCATAGCCTTATCGTTGCGAATCTTGCGGAAACAGCAGCCTATGAGATCGGTGCCAACACGGCTCTGGCAAGGGCCGGTGCCTATTATCATGATATCGGCAAGCTGAAGAACCCCCAAATGTTTTCTGAAAATCAGTCCGGCTATAATGTCCACGATGACCTTGCGCCGGAAACCAGCGCGAAGATCATTACCCAACACCCGAAAAGCGGTGTGGAAATGGGTCTGGAATACGGTCTGCCCCGGGTGATTCTGGATGTCATTCGGGAACATCATGGGACAAGCCTTGTGAAATTTTTCTATTTCAAAGCATTAAAAGCCTATGGTGCAGAAAATGTAAAGGAAGAAGACTATCGTTATCAGGGTACCGTTCCCTCTTCCCGCGAATCTGCAGTGGTCATGCTGGCGGATACGGTGGAAGCTGCGGTGCGTTCCGTTCTGGGCAGCGGCAAAACCCTGGAGGAAGCGGAAAATCTGGTGAAAACGCTGATCAAGGATAAACTGGACGATGGTCAGCTGGACAACAGCGGTTTGGGTATCCACGAGCTGGAGATCATCCGGAAGGCATTCCTCAAGGTGTTCCACGGTATGTACCATGAGAGAGTGGCATATCCCAAACAGGAGGAAATTGCAGCGGCAAAACTGAAATCCTCCGAAGAGGAAGAAAAAGCAGAAGAAAAGAGAGAGGAAGAAAACAGTGAATCTACTGATTGATAACAGAACAGAGGAGATGCTGACAGCAGAGCTGGAGGAAGCCATTCGGAAGGCAGCGGCAGAATCTCTGAAATATGAAGCATTTGATGAAAACTGCGAGATCAGCGTTTCCATCGTGGATAACGAGGAGATCAGACAGATCAACAAGCAGTTCAGAAATATTGACAGGGCCACAGACGTCCTCAGCTTCCCCATGCTGACCTTTGCGGAAGGGGAAGAAGCGGAAGTGAATGAAAACGATGAGATCATCCTTGGGGATATCATCATTTCTCTGGAAAGAGCCAGAGAACAGGCGGAGGAATACGGACATTCCCTGAAAAGGGAAATTGCCTTCCTGACTGCCCACAGCATGCTGCATCTTCTGGGCTATGACCACATGGAGCCGGAAGAAGAAGCGGAAATGTTTGG
>CALFPN010000055.1 GCA_937919015.1 uncultured Clostridia bacterium | reverse complement strand
GCAATCCCTTATTCAATTTTTCTCCGGTGGCCGTTGTAACGTAACCTTAGGAGGCGGCCGCTCTATCCGGCTGAGCTATAGCGACACGAGGGTGCAGAGCACCCTACGATGAAATCAGGATTTCATCGTGTTAGACAGATGTATAAACAGATCTGTTCTTTGCGAAGCAAAGAAACAGCCTGTTTTCCTCGGCAGAAGTGAATTCTGCCTGCGGATTCCATTTGGAAAACCAACGTTTTCCCAGCCTTTCCGCTTTTATTTCAAACGTTCTTCGATCAAAGAAGCCAGTTTTCTTGCGGCCTTATCCATCTTTTCGATATCCTTGCCTTCGATCATGACACGCACCAGAGGTTCTGTGCCGGAAGTACGGATCAGCACGCGGCCGTCCTGAGAAAATTCTGCTTCCAGATCTTCGATGGCCTTGCGTACCACTGTATCATCCATATAGTGATTCTTTTTCGCATTATTTACGCGGGCATTTACCAGCACCTGTGGCATTACCTGCATGATAGATGCCAGTTCGGAGGCTTTTTTGCCGCTGCGTTTCAGTACGCTAAGCAGCTGGATCGCTGTCAGAACACCGTCGCCGGTGGAATTATGGTCTAAGAAGATCACATGGCCGCTCTGTTCGCCGCCGATGTTGTAACCATCTGCCAGCATACGTTCCAGAACATATCTGTCGCCTACGGCTGTCTGCAGAATTTCCACATCGTTTTCTCTGCCCATCATGATCAGGCCCAGATTGGACATGACAGTACCAACGATGGTGTCTTTTTTCAGTGCGCCCCGCTGTTTCATATCCAGACCGCAGATGGCCAGAATTTTATCGCCGTCGATCAGTTCACCCTTTTCATCCACGGCCAGACAGCGGTCGGCATCGCCGTCAAAGGCAAAGCCGATATCTGCGCCGTTTTCCACTACCAGTTTCTGCAGATCTTCCATGTGGGTAGAGCCGCATTTGTCGTTGATATTTGTGCCATCGGGTTCGTTATGGATGATGCACAGCTGCGCCCCCAGATCCAGCATAGCCAGCGGAGCCGCTTTGTATGCAGCACCGTTGGCACAGTCCAGTGCTACCTTGATGCCGCTGAATTTTTCCTTCGTTGTTTTTGTCAGGAATGCCAGATAATCATCCAGTGCTTCTTCGGCATAGCTTTTTGTGCCAAGGCCGATTCCTGTGGGGCTGGGCAGGATCTCAGGGCAGCTCATCAGGATGTTTTCGATTTCATCCTCTAGTTCATCGCTGAGCTTGTAGCCCTGTTCATCAAAGAACTTGATGCCGTTATATTCCACGGGGTTATGGGATGCAGAGATCATAACGCCGGCGTCCAGTCTGTATTTTCTTACCAAATATGCCACGGCGGGAGTGGGGATGACCCCTGCTACCACTGCATGGGCACCAACGGAGCAGATGCCTGCCACCAGTGCGTTTTCCAGCATATCGCCGCTGATACGGGTATCCATTGCTACCAGAATACGGGGGGCATGTTTTTTTTCTTTTGTCAGCACATATGCGCCGGCTCTGCCCAGTCGGAAAGCCAGATCGCCTGTCAGTTCTGTATTGGCAACGCCTCTTACGCCGTCTGTACCAAATAATCTTGCCATTTCAAAATTCCTCCAATATTATTCCTCGGATGCAGCTGCATCCTTAACTGTCACTGTGATATAGGAAGGGTTCATGATGAGCCCGTTGGGCAGGTCTGTGTGGATCATCACTTTGTGATCGCCCAGGGAAAGGTCGTTCACATAGATGACCCCCTGCAGATCGTCTGCCTGCACTGCATCCAGGGCGGAGCCGCTCCCTGTAAGGGTGATATGGGCATCGCCGTGGAGGATATAGTCTTTACCGTCTTCCTGACCCGTAATCTGCAGTTTGGAAGCGGGCAGTGTCAATTGTTTCTGAGATTGTTCGGTAATGCTTACGGTCACCTGAACGATGCCGTCATCATCGTCCAGCAGGGAAATACCTCTGGGCAGATAATCGCTCAGACGGAATGTCTCTGTTACGGAAGTGGAGCGGCCGGAAACATCAATGCTGTCCAGCTGCAGGTACAGGAGTTTTTCCAGATCTTCCGCGGAGCCGGTCACGGCTGCATACTGGGGAGAACAGAAAACATTACCCACCTGATGACCGCCGGCAGGAGTACCGGTGATATCGACCTGAATGGGAACCTGTTTCAGATCATGGAGTTCATAGGAAACGATAATTTCTTCTGCACTGGTGAAAACGCCCTTCACGGGCAGTCCGTCTTTGGTGTAGCAGACCAGTGCTGCGTGGACGGTGGGATTTTTTTCAACATCCTCCGCTTCCACGGTGGCGCGTACACTTGTTACGCTGTTAACCAGAGAAGCAGGGCCTGTTACGGTCACGGTTTCTGCGCTGAGCTGTGGCTTGGAAAGATAGGTGCCTTCTTCCAGCGTGCCGTTCAGAATCACTTCCACAGGCAGTTCCTTGGAAGCCATGGTTTCTACGGCGACCTCTACCACTGCGGGAGATTTGCTGCTGATGCCGTAGGTATTGCCGCCCTGTACGGAAACGGAAACGGGCAGGGCGATCACATCGCCATTGACTGCATAGGATAGCTCGCTCAGATCCACAGTGGCTGTAATCCATTCAGGGTTCTGGTTCAGTCTGTCCAGAGCCGTTCTCTGGGCTTTTACCTTTACAACGATCTTAGTATTTTTCAGTTCTTCCAGATTACCCACAGTCAGCCCTCTGTCTGTCAACACTTCCATATTTTGGATAGAAAGGGGTCTGCTGTAGTCTCTGGTGCTGATGGGCTGGTCAATATTGATGACCATGAACCAAAGGATTGTGGCGATGGCGATGGAAAGCAGCTTCCAGCCAAAGTCCTTACAAAGCAGTTCCTGTAATTTTTTCATCATGCATCACAACCCCCTTTTCCAAATGGTAGCAAAAGATTTTTTGCTGCCTTCTTTCTGAGGTTGGGAAATCATGCTTCTCAGCTGGTCTGTGGTCAGGTTGCGGTAAAGCACACCGCCCCTTGCCAGAGAGATGGCACCGGTTTCTTCGGAAACCACGATGACGTAGGCGTCGGAAACCTCGCTGGCCCCGATGGCTGCCCTGTGTCTTGTGCCCAGCTCCATGCTGATTTCATTGCTGTCAGTCAGAGGAAGGAAGCAGGTGGCAGCGGCCACGCGGTTATGACGCACGATGACCGCCCCGTCGTGCAGGGGGGTATTGTGTTCAAAAATATTGATGAGCAGCTGGCTGGAAACGATGGCATCAATGGGGATGCCGGTGCGTTCCAAGTCGCCCAGAGGGACTTCCTGTTCGATCAGGATCAGGGCACCTGTTTTCACAGCACCCATTTTTACAGCTGCTTTTACGATTTCGTCTACGGTGCGCTGGGTTGATTTGTCATCGGCTTCTTCGTTATTGCGGACGAAGTAATTGATGAATTTCCCTTTCCCCAGCTGTTCCAGTGCCTTTCTCAGCTCCGGCTGGAATACAACGATCACGGCGATGATACCAACGGAGATGGTGTTGGAAAGGATAAAGAGGATGGTATTCAGATTTAACAGCGTTGCCACCGCTGCCAGAGCAAAAATCACCAGAATGCCCTTAAACAGTACCCATGCGCGGGTCTCTTTGATCCAGAAAATCAGTTTATAAATAATATAAGCAACGAGGAGGATATCCAGAATATCCGTGATGCCCAGGGATGGCCTTGCAAATTCCGTGATCCCCAGACTGTCGAAAATGCCTTTGAATGTTTCCATATTTCACACCCTGTCTGTTTCGAAAATCTGTTTGTATTCAGGACGTTTCCACGCCCGGATGGACGCAAAAATCTATTTTCCTCATTATAGCATACTCTGCTTCAAATTGTTACGAAAAGATGATGAAAATAACACACTATTTTTCAGTTTTTTTGTAAAATTTCATTTTGGCTTATTTTTGAAAAATAGAAGATGTATTTTTAAAAAGATTGTTAAAAATCTGTTCAGATGAAGCGAAAATAATGCTTTACAAAAGAGATATTTTTGGGCAAAATGTACTTAAAAAAATACAATATGCAAAGCGGAATGAAAAAGAATCTGCCACAGCAGCAGGCTTTCGGTTATTTTTGTTCAAAATATGCAGTTTTGAAATATTGTTTTTGGTTAGTTTTGAATTTCTACATTGTGAAAACAGATTGACTTTGTTTATTGTTTGTGATTAAATAATAGTAGAAAGGGTGAATTTGCGCATTTTCACAAGGAGAATGGCATGTAGCCCTGGTTGTCTGACACATAAACCCTTTATAAGAATTTTTAAGGAGGAAGAAAAAATGGAATATAAATTTTCTGACAGAATGAGCCTGCTGAAAGGTTCCGAAATCAGAGAACTGATGGCTCTGACAGCAAGACCCGAAGTTATCTCTTTCGCTGGCGGTATGCCCGCTCCCGAACTGTTCCCTTGTGAAGCAGTAAAAGAAGCTTGTGTAGAAGTTATGGACGAAATGGGTCAGAGAGCTCTGCAGTACATGCCTACAGAAGGTCTGGTAACACTGAGAGAAAAAATCGTAAAAAGAATGGAAGACAAGCTGAACATCAAAACAGATGCAGCACACGTTCTGCTGACATCCGGTTCCCAGCAGGGTCTGGACTTCTCCGCTCGTGTATTCCTGAACCCCGGCGATGTAGTTCTGATGGAATCTCCTTCTTATCTGGGTGCTGTTAACGCATTTAAAGCTTGCGAACCCACATTCGTTGAAGTTCCTACAGATGACTACGGTATGATCCCCGAAGAACTGGACAAAATCCTGGCTACAACAGAAAACGTAAAAATGATCTACGTTATCCCTGACTTCCAGAATCCTTCCGGTAAAACATGGACAATGGAAAGAAGAGAAAAATTCATGGAACTGGTAAACAAATACGAAGTTCCCGTAATCGAAGACAACCCTTACGGCGAACTGCGCTTTGAAGGTGAATACCTGCCTTCCCTGAAATCCATGGATACAAAAGACCTGGTAATCTTCCTGGGCACATTCTCCAAGATTCTGGCTCCCGGCCTGCGTATCGGTTGGGTTTGCGCAAACGAAAAAGTTCTGGCAAAATACAACTTCGTAAAACAGGGTGCTGACCTGCAGATCTCCTCTCTGGACCAGCTGGTTGCTGATAGATTCCTGGACAAAAACGATCTGGATGCACACGTTAACAAAATCAGAGAAGTATATCATGTAAGAAGAGACCTGATGCTGAAAACAATGGAAGAATGCTTCCCTAAATCCTGCAAATGGACACATCCCGAAGGTGGTCTGTTCACATGGGTTGTTCTGCCTGAAGGCATCAACGCAAAAGACATCGCTCCTAAATGTCTGGAACAGAACGTTGCATTCGTACCCGGCGGTTCCTTCTTCCCCAACGGTGGTAAAGACAACCACTTCCGTCTGAACTACTCCAACGCTACAGACGAAAGAATCGTTGAAGGTATCAAGAGAATGGGTGCAGTTCTGAAAGAAGCACTGGGCGAATAATTTTCAGCCTACATAAGTCAATAAAAAAAGAGCCCTCCCTTTGGAGGGCTTTTTTATATCTGATATCGTTTCGTTGGATGAAAAAAACACTCCTGAAAGGAGTGTTTTTTCTTTATCCAAGGAAGAGCTGGCTCCAGTAATTACCGTTGGAAACATAGCCGATGCCGATGTGGGTGAATTTTGGATTCATGATATTTTTTCTGTGGCCTTCGGATTTCATCCATGCCGCAACGGCCCGTTTGGGGGTTTTAATATGGCCGCCCAGATTTTCACCTGCGATTTTATATGTGATGCCGGCTTCGGAAAGAACCGTGAAGCATCTTTCGCCATTGGGCCTTGTGTGGCTGAAGGATTTTTTTGCCTCCTTTGCACGAATTTCAGCGGCATCGCAGAGAGCCAGATCCAGTTCTACGGGAGCGATGTCTTCTTTGGCCCGCTCTTCGTTGACCAGATCTACAACTTCCAGTATATATTTGTGAATGGATTCCTCGTCATCCCCGGGAGCCAGAGGAACCATGCCATCCCCGATGTACTGTCCGCCGTCTTCATTGATTTCAACGGCAGGTTCCTCTGTCAGTAAAGCAGAATTATCAGAACCACAGCCGATGCAGCTCCATACCAGAAACGCTGCCAGCATAAGGGTCAGTAATTTTTTCATGATAAATCCCTCATTTCATCTACATGGTTATAAAACTTATTTATTATTTAAATTATTGTAAAAATATATTACCATACAGCGGTTTTTCATGCAATAAAAAGTTATAAAATAATAAATATATTTTAAAAATTTTATAATTTATGTAATTTTTACTGGAGAGGCGAAAGATTTTGACAGCTATTTATGGAAGGCGGTATAATAAGAAATAGTGTATTAGGAAAGAGGAATTTTTGTATGAAACAGAAGCTGTGCGTACAAATTGCATATAGAAAAGAAGAAAAGGGTATCTGCATCACAAAGATGCATGGACGCTGTGCCGAAGTACGTATTCCCGAAGAAATCGACGGGCTGCCCGTCGTTGCTGTTGCAGAAAGGGCTTTTTCCGTAAAAGAGGAAATGCCTGTTGCAGAACCTGCCGATGAACGGGAGGCAGAAATCATTTTCACAGAGGAAGTCCCTGTGGAAAGGGCTGAAGGACAGGCTTTGCGCCGCGTTTTCCTGCCCGATTCCATCGAAACCATCGGAGCCTATGCCTTCCACGGTTGTTCTGCATTGGAAAGGGTATCCCTGCCGAAGAGCCTGCAGGAAATTTCTCTGCGGATGTTCCATGGCTGTGCTGCTCTGAAGCAGATCACTCTGCCTGCTGGGCTGAGGGGGATCGGAGACTACGCTTTTTACGGCTGCGACAGTCTGAAAAAATTACATTTGCCGGAAAGCGTGGAACGCATTGGGAAGTACGCCTTCTATAACTGCAGAAAAATGGAGGAAATCAATATCCCGCTGGCAACCACAGACCTGAATATGGGCATGTTTTTAAACTGCGATGCCCTGCAGCATCTTTCTTTCGGCAGATGCAGACATATTTCCGACCTGATTGCGGGACTGAACCATGAACTGCATTTGACCATCGGCTTTCCCCGGGAAAATGGGGAAATTGAAACCTGTAAACTGCTGATTCCTGATTTTCAGTATGAATATATTGAGGATACTCCTGCCAGACAGTTCCATCAGGTGAACTACGGCACAGGCCATATCTTCCGTCAGTGTATCGGCAATTCTGAAATTGATTTTCGTAGGTATGACGAAATCTTTTACCTGACAAGGCGTGAGGATGAGGCGGAGACGGTGCTGCTCCTGGCTATGAATCGCCTGCAGTATCCCTATCGTCTGCAGGAGAAGCATAAGGAAAGCTATCTGAACTATATCCGCGACCATTTCCTTTGGGCGGCGGAATATTATATCAACCGAAACGGGAATGATAAAATCAAACTATTTGCGGACTGGGGGTTATTCACGCAGGAAAATCTGTCTATGGTCATGGATATTGCCCAGAAAAAGGGGCGCACGGCCATCCTCAGTTTCCTGATGGACTACCAGCACAGGCACTTTGCTCCCGCCCGCAAAAAGAAAACTTTTGACCTTTAAGACCTTGGGGGTGTTACCCCCAATTCCCCCAGCAGGAGCTCAGCCCCTGCACTCGATACCGCAAAACCATGTACATGGTTTTGCGGTATCGAGTGCAGG
>CALFPN010000054.1 GCA_937919015.1 uncultured Clostridia bacterium | reverse complement strand
CATCCACGATAACAACCTTCTGTCCCGGCTGAATGGCATCTTTATGGATCTCAATGGTCGCTGTGCCGTATTCCAGCGCATATTCCTTGCTTACCACCTCTGCGGGCAGTTTGCCTGCTTTACGCACGGGAACGAAGCCCTTCCCCATGTTATACGCCACAGGCATCCCAAAAATAAAACCTCTGGATTCAGGGCCCAGAACCAGATCAAAATCGACCCCCTCCAGCTTTGCCGTCATGCGGTCGATGGCTTCTTTCATGCCTTCCGCATCCTTCAGAAGGGTTGTGATATCGCGAAACAGAACACCTTCCTGAGGAAAATCCTGAATATTTCTGATTTTATCTTTTAAGTCCATATTGTCCTCCTTATGTTGCAAAACGAAAATCCTTCAGCATCAGCTGGACACTGCTTCTTCCGTTATATGTATTGATATCCACACTGTAGACCATATCCAGCAGGCTTGGCAGCTGACCACTTAAAATCATTTTATCACAATCTTCCGCGGGATACAATTCTTTTAACATCTGACAAAGCTGATGATACCCATCAAAAGAAATAGCAGAAAGCCGTGTGCCGCTACGGGGCTCAGATACCGTCATCCGTAGGATATTCTTTTCTTTGCCGATAAGATCCAGCCTGTCCACACGGATGCCTTTGGAGCCAAACAACGGTGCAGGATTCCCCTTTCCAAAGGGTGCCAGTGCCTTCAGTTCCTTGGCCAGACTCAGATCGATCTCCGCAAAGGAAAGGGATTTTTCGATGCGCAGCACAGGAATCATCTGCTCCTGTGTTAATTGACACTGTTCGTTCAGCCGTTGTCTCAAAATATCAATATTTTTTACAGGGAGAGATAACCCCGCCGCCATGGCATGTCCGCCAAAACGGGTAAAAAGTTCCCTGTTTGCAAACAAAGCCTCAAAAAGATGATAGCCTTCGATGCTTCTGCCGGAGCCTTTGGCCCCCTCCTCGCTGCCGGTGATAAGGATGGTGGGACGATAATATTTATCCTTGATGCGGCCTGCTACAATACCTGCAATACTTTCATGGATCGTCGGATCATACAGCACCAGCACACGGTCTTTCAGAGCATCCCCTTCCTGCAAGGCAAGGTCAGCCCGCATGGCTGCCTCTTCCGTCAGGTGTTTACGTTCTTCATTCAGCTGCACCAGATTCTTTGCTTTTTCCCTTGCTTCTTTTTCATTTTTACTGCAGAACAGCTCCACTGCCTGTCTGCCGCTTTCCAGACGGCCTGTGGCGTTGATACAGGGGCCGATGATAAAGCCGATGTGATAATCGGAAATGACTTTATCTGCGAGACCGGCTTCTTCCAGAAGGACGCGCAGGCCGATATTTTCCGTTTTCCGGATCTCTGGCAAGCCTTTTTGGACAATGGCACGGTTTTCTCCCAGAAGGTCTACGATATCACAGACCGTTGCAATGGCCGCAAAGGAAACCAGCTGTTTTTCCAGTTCTTCATCATCGATACAGAATTCCTGCAATAATAATCTTGCAAATTTATAGGAAAGCCCGCCGGCACACATATATTGAAAAGGATACCCGCAATCCCGCTGTTTGGGATCGATAATGGCATCGGCCTTTGGCAGGATATCCCGTCTCTCCTCGCCAATACCCGTGAAGCCCGGCTCATGGTGGTCAAGAACAACGACAGTCATTCCTTTTTCCTTCGCCAAAGCGATTTCCTGCAGGGCTGCAATGCCGTTATCGCAGGTAAACAGCACTTCCACCTGTTCTGCAGAAAGGTCTTCCACCGCCTTCAGATTTAACCCATATCCTTCCTTCTGGCGATGGGGCACATAAAACACGACTTTTCCGCCGCAGCGCAGAATGGTCTGATAAAGGATAGAGGTACTCATGACCCCATCCACATCATAATCCCCATATACGGCAATCTTTTTATCATTCTGAATCGCCTGTGCAATGAGGGAAACGCCTTGCAGCATATCTTTCATTTCCGCAGGATCGCCAAAGGCCCCTTCACCGCCAAAAAGGAAATCCTTCGCCTCTTTCCTTGCATAAAGTTCCCGGTTGGCAAGAACGGTTGCCGTAGCCTGACGGATGCCCAGCTCCTTCGCCATCTCAGCCGTATTCACTTTTGTTCGTTTCAAAAGCCAGCGTTTCATTCGGAATCTCCTTTCTTTTCACTATTTTAAATCATACCATAAAAATGGATTTTCTAAAAGAAAAAAGCACTGTTTCCAGTGCTTATTTTTATGAAAGTTCTATTCCTTTTTCCTCCTTGGGCATCAGTACATACCAGACCGAACCGGAAATACAGACGGAGGAATAAGCCCCCGCAATGATGCCGACTAGCATGGGCAGCGCAAATTCCTTGATAGAAGGAACCCCCAGCACATAAATCGCGCCTACCGTGAACAATGTGGTCAGGGAAGTATTGATGGAACGATTTAAGGTCTGTCCGATACTTTTATCGATTTTTTCCGCCGTCTGTGCTGCTGTGTAATACACCTTATTTTCTCTCACGCGGTCAAAAATAACAATGGTGGAGTTGATGGAATACCCCAGAATCGTCAAAAGCACCGCAATAAAGGTCTGGTTGACCGGAATACGGAACAGGGCATAGGACGCCAAGACCACCAGTACATCATGCACCAGGGCAATGATGGCACTGCCGCCCGCCCGCAGGTCTCTGAATCGAAGGGAGATATACAGCAGCATGGCAATACTTGCAATTACCGTTGCCTGAATGGCTGTCCGCTGCATTTCGCTGCTGACCGTGCCGCTGATATCATTGGCTTCCTTTAGCTCCGCTGCAGGATATCTCTCTTTCACAGCCTGCATCAGTTTTGTTCTGGTGGGGCCATCAATGGACTGCAGCTTGATCTCCGCCGCATTTGTCCCCATGATCTGCTGAATCTGAGGTGCCGTTTGCCCTGTCACTTCTGTAAGGATCGCTTCCAGCTCTTCCGCTTCATAGGTTTCTCCCATGTCGATCTCCATGGACGTACCGCCCGTGAATTCCACATCCCAGTTCAGGGCACCCCTGCCCGCCTTCTGGTTGACTGCCATCGCCCCAAAACCGATCAGGATCACGACCAGAGAAAGGAGAAAGAATTTTTTTCTATTTTCGATGATTTTCATTTTTCTGCCTCCTTACTTCAATCTTAAACCATAATACTTCGGATTATGGACACCGGCCTGCATCAAACCGTTCACAAGGATGCGCGTTACAAACAATGCCGTAAACATAGACAGGAAAATACCGATCATTAAGGTTGTGGCAAAGCCCTTGACCGTGCCGCTGCCCAAAAAGAACAGTACCACCGCCGCAATCAGCGTGGTCACATTGCCATCCAGAATGGCCGGCGTTGCTCTCTTAAAGCCATTTTTAATGGAAACACGGAGCGTATTGCCACTGACCAGTTCCTCTTTGATGCGTTCAAAAATAACGATATTGGCATCTACCGCCATACCTGCCGAAAGAACCAGCCCCGCAATGCCCGGCAGTGTCAGAGTAACATGGAACAGGCTCAGGAAAATCAGATCCAGACCAATATAAATGATCAATGCCCAATCCGCCGCCAAGCCCAGCAGTTTATACTTAGCAACCATAAAGATCAGCACCAGTGCAACCCCGACCATGCCGGCCTTGATGCCGCCGGAAAGGGCATCCGCCCCCAGTCTGGCTCCGACATTTTTCATCTGCAGTATATTCAGATCAAAGGGCAGGGAGCCTGCACGGATGAGAGAAGCCAGCTCCTCTGCTTCTTCCCCGCCAAACTGCCCTGTAATCATGGCTTGTCCATCTGTAATCACTGTCTGTACCACGGGAGAGCTGATGACCTCTTCATCCATTACGATATGGATCACTTTTCCCATATTGGCTTCTGTTGCTTCCGCAAACAGCTTGGTTCCTTCTTCATTAAATTCCAGTGCAACATAAGGTACAGAAGGGCTATACTCGTCCACAGCCCCCACCTGTTTTTCCGCCGTTGCCACCATATCCCCCGTCAGAAGCACCTTACCTGTGCTGTCCACAAAGGAAAGCTGCCCGGTCTGGCCGATCTTCTCAATGGCTTCCTCCGCATTTTCCACACCGGGAATCTGCACACGGATACGTCTGCTGCCCTCCTTGGCAACCTCCGCTTCCGTCCAGCCGTTCCAGTCCATTCTGCCCTGCAGAAGAGAAATGGCCGCATCCATTTCGGATTCTGATACAAATTCCTGATCCGCCTCATAAACAATGTCTACACCGCCGCTCAAGTCTAGTCCACGCTCAATCTTCGCTGCACTGAATGTATCTTCCGGCCCAATGCCACCATAAGAAAGCACACTTAACCCAATTGCTGCCAGCAGCATCATCAAAAGTCGAAATCTCCCCTGAAATTTCATACTGTTTCCCCGCCTTTCCTTGTTTTTATACGCAAAAAAGGGATGAATCTTTCCACTTGCCCGAAAGGATCCATTCCCCTTTATTTCATTTACCATGGAACATATTTTAGCACAAAAAACAGGATTTGCAAGTTTATTTTCTATTTACGCCGAGAATCCCGCCCACGGCTCCGCCGGCCAATGCCACAATCAGGGTCATGACGCCGGAAAGATGCAGGACAAAGCTATCAGAAGCAAGGCCGGTGATCAAATATAACAGCACCGTATAGACCGCCCCCGCTGCCAGTCCCCAGAGAAGCCCTTTCTTCTGCATGCAGGCTGCCCAGTCATAGCCCGCTGCTGCCGCAGAAAGGGCTGTGCAGACCAGAGCCACCAACGGCAGACTTTCCTCCGTCAGCTCCGTATATGTAAGCAGGATCCCAAACCCAATGAAAATGATACAGGTAATGGCAAAGGCCACCGCCATCCCCCGCACCAAACAGAGCGCAACATTGCCATCGGCTGTTTTCTTTTCCGTTTTCTTTTTTTGCCTCTTTTTCATTTCTGCTTTCACAAAACCACCCCACCCGCTTTGGTTTTATTCTAT
This sequence comes from uncultured Clostridia bacterium, assembly GCA_937919015.1. Taxonomy (GTDB): domain Bacteria; phylum Bacillota; class Clostridia; order Lachnospirales; family Anaerotignaceae; genus Anaerotignum_A. Next base: position 2,711 of record CALFPN010000054.1, on the reverse strand, counting down.
GGGCGGTTGGATAAAATTATGCTATACTGAAGATGAAAGGAGTGAGATCCATGCAATATCCACCGATCATTGACCTACATGCCCATTCCACCGCCTCTGACGGAACATATACTCCCGCAGAAGTGGCAAAACTGGCGAAAACCATCGGTCTTGCCGCCATCGCGCTGACAGACCATGATACCATAGACGGACTGGAGGAATTTCAGAAGGCAGGAGCGGCCCTCGGCATCGAAACCATTACAGGCATTGAATTTGCCACCCTTTGGGGAAAACACCATCGCCCCGAGATCCACATCGTGGGGCTGGGCTTCGATCCAAACCATCCTGTTCTTTCGGAACGCATGAAGGACATCAAAGAAAGCAGAGACATCCGCAACCGGAAAATGTGCGAAAAACTTTCTTCCATCGGTCTGCACATCACTTTGGATGAGGTAGCTGCCAATGCCGGCGGCGAGATCATCACCCGTGCCCATTTTGCCAATGTGCTGCTGCAAAAAGGCTATATTGCGAAGAAAGAAGATGCCTTCAGCCGCTATATCTCCACAGGGCTTCCCGGCTATGTGGAACGAGAATTCCTGACGCCCGAACTTTGCATCCAAACCATCAAGGAAGCCGGCGGTGCCGCTATTCTGGCACACCCTACTTTGTACGGATTAAATATGGAACAGCTGGAGGAGCTGTGCGGGGAACTGATCCCCTGCAGGCTGGACGGCATCGAATGTCAGTATTCCACTTATTCCCCCGCGGAAACCAAGGCCATCACCGCACTGGCGGAAAAGATGCATCTCCTGCCTTCCGGCGGCAGCGACTTTCACGGAAAAAACAAACCAAATATCCATCTGGGCAGCGGGAAAAGCAATCTGGCCATCCCCTATTCTTTCTGGGAAGAACTGAAAAAACGGACAAAAAAATAAGGAGACTCTTTCGAGTCTCCTTTTTGCTTCGGTTTATTTTTCAATCACAACTTCTTTATAGTTAAAATAGGAATCAAATGCATCTTTGTGGGAGGTATAGGTTACGGTATAACCCAGTTTTTCAAAATCTCTGATGCCCACGAAAGCTCTGCCTTCCTGCAGTTTGCCTTTCATGTCGATGCGCTGGCCATTCTGGATCACATAAGGGGTCTTTGTGCTGTTTTCCCAGCCAACTTCTTCGCCCAGAGTTTCTGCGATCATACGCAGAGGCAGATATGCTCTGCCGTTTTCCACGATCATATCAGACCAGTTATAGTTGCTGCCGAAATAAGCCCCTTCTGCATTGCTTCTCATGGTATGGATGTCGGCAAAATCACTTTCGCCGCCATACATGCCCCATGTGACAGAAACGCCTGTGACGGGGTTATATTTATTTTCCAGTTTCGCCAGTTTTTCATTCAGTTCATCCACTGTCATACTTGTTACAGGGAAGAAAATCTGTACGTCTGCTTTTTTCATGACAGAATCTGTCACCAGTTTGCATACAGTTTTGCCGTCGTGTTTCACCGTATAAGCCTCAACAGAATCAAAGCCGCCGCCTGCTTTTTTCACGGTTCCCACATAATCGAAGCTATCCAGAACGATATCCGCACCGGGATACTGCATCAGGCTTTCTACCAGCACTGCCATCTGTTCTGCCGCCGCCACAAAATCATTCTGGGAGGCCCTTGCTGCTGCAAACATTTCTGCCACGGCTTCTTTTGCCGCTGCTGTTTCTTCAGGTGTACCTACTGTTGTGCTGTTCATCACCGCTGCCATGTATGCTTCTGTGGCATCAATGACCTGATCGGGGTTATCTGCCACAAAATGCAGCAGGTCTGCCAGAAGCTGTGCCACTTCTCGGCCATCGGCCTGAATCTGATATCCGCCTTTGATCTCTTTTACCATGCCGCTTTCAAAGCCATCCAGCACATCTTCATAGAAGGTAAATACCGCATCATACAATTCTGTCATGTTCTGTTCAGGCAAGACCTCGTCCATATCCACACCAGTCAGCTGCTCCACAGAAACCAGTTCGATATACTTATCTTCCGCTAAAACCGCTTTGAAGTCCTTTGCAAAGGCTTCGCTCATGATATAATTGTCCACATTGCCGTCTGTCATATCACCATACATCTGATATACGCCCCACAAGGTATCACTGGTCACAAACACACCTTTATTCAGGCTGTAATACAGCTTCCCCAGATCATAAGTCTTACCGTCATACATCACATCAAAGGCCATATCATATTCCAGCCTATCGATATTCATATTCATCTCATAATCCACCTTGAGGGATTTTTTGCCATTCAGGCCAGTATCTAAACCATCGCTTTCGACACCTGTCGCTTTTGCAACATCTTTTACCATAACATCTAAAGCATCAAAATCGATATCTGCCTGCATTGTCCCCTCTGCCACACAAGATGACATGGTATCCAGAAGATCACTGCCCATTTTCAGATACGCCAATTCTGTGCTGGAACAGCCGGTAAACGCTGTCACACACATCACACCACACATTAAAGCTGCCAGTTTCTTCTTCATAAGTAATTCCCCCTTTATTGTTGATTTTAAGCCGGTCAACGTCTTTCTGTATAAAAGACATTTTTCCATCTCATGAAGATATTATATCGCATTTTTTCCTTTCATACAATACAGCTAGGGAAAATTAAGATTCCCTTAAGAATTTCAGCAAAGAAAATGAACCGAACCATTTTGTGCGGACAGCACAAAAAAGACTTTTGCAGAATT
>CALFPN010000053.1 GCA_937919015.1 uncultured Clostridia bacterium | reverse complement strand
CACAAACGATTTCGTTTGTGTCTTTTTTGTATGTAGCAAACCGAGCGGTTTCCGGTCTGATATTTTCCTTGTGTTAGATCAGGCCCAATTCTTTCGCACATTCTTCCACTGCCGCCAGAACTTTATCCAGATCTTCTTTGGTGTGGTCTGCGGAAATGATGGTACGCAGGCGGGCAGTGCCTCTGGGCACCATAGGGAACTGCAGTGCCTGTGCGTAAACGCCTCTTTCATACATCATTTTGCTCAGCTCCTGGGCTTTTTCCGCATCGCCCACGATAATGGGAATGACGGGGGTAACGGATGTGCCGATATTCAGGCCCAGTTTTTCCAGTCTTTCTGCGAAATAGTTACGGTTATCCCAAAGTTTATCTACCAGTTCCGTATTTTCCAGAACCAGATCCACAGCCTTTGCCGCAGCGGCTGTCAGGCAGGGAGCCATGGGAGAAGCAGTAAAGATGAAGCTTCTTGCTTTGGGTCTCAATGCTTCGATAAAATCTTTGGGGCCTGCCACAAAGCCGCCCGCGGAGCCGAAGGCTTTGGACAGAGAGCCGGTTTCAATTCGGATGCGGTCTCTCAGGCCGAAGTAGTCAACGGTACCTCTGCCGCCGGGGCCCATGACACCATCGCCGTGGGCATCGTCTACCACCAGTTCTGCGCCGTATTTTTCAGCCAGATCTGCCATTTCAGGCAGAGGAGCCAAATCACCATCCATGCTGAATACACCGTCTGTAATAATCAGTTTTTTGCCTTCTACAGGTTCTTTCAGCAGTTCTTCCAGATGAGCCATATCCATGTGGCGGAACACCTTGATTTTTGCGCCGGACAGACGGCATCCGTCAATGATGGAGCCATGGTTCAGTTCATCGCTATAAATGAAGTCGCCTTTGCCCACCAGCTGGGGGATCAGACCGGAGTTGGCAGAAACGCCGCAGTTGAACACCAGAACAGCCTCAACATTTTTGAATTTTGCCAGTTTTTCTTCCAGCTCATCATGCACGGGATAATTGCCGCAGATATTTCTGCTGGCTGTTGTGGCTACGCCGTATTTGTCGATAGCGTCCTTTGCTGCCGCCACCACGTCAGGATGGTTTGCCAGACCAAGATAGTTGTTGGAAGCCATGTTGATGACTTCTCTGCCGTCCAGAATGATGCGGCCGCCCTGAGGGGAGGATAATGTTCTATACATAAGATTACCTTCTTTCTGTTTTGATATCGTTTTTGCTATCCTTTATGATACTACAAGGGGAAAAGAAGGGGAAGGTTAATTTCGTGCAGTGAAACATGCATGAAATGAAATATTTTTTATTTTTGTATTTTTTTGAGAAAAAGGGGAACGGCGTCTTCTTGGGGGAGAAGACGCCGTGTAAGGGTTGTCATTGCCACGCAAAGGAACTGTTAGGGGGCGTTCGATTGCGCTTGGGAAGCAACGACAAGAAGAGATGAAAAGTTTGATTCAAAATAGTTTGAAGTTAGGAGAAAAACCTCAAACTACAGAAGCAAGCAATTGTTATGACAGAAAAGGCATCGAAACAACAACGTGTTTGATGCCTCTCTGTTATTGTTTATTCTTACAAACATCATACAATAATTTGAATAAAATTTCAATAAAAAATTTAGACATTCTGATAGAATTTTGAAAAGAGTCTGCGGAGGAGCGGGGGCAAAAGAGAAAACCGTTGTCAAACAGGTGTTTTTTTGATACCATAGAAGCAATTAGGAAAGGTAAGGTGGGCCGATGAAAATACAGGAATCCATGGAAAACTATCTGGAAACCATTTATGTACTGGACCAGAAGACTGGTTTTGTGCGTTCCGTTGATGTGGCAACAGAATTGGGCTTCTCCAAACCCAGCATTTCCAATGCCATGAAAAAGCTGAAAGCGGAAGGGTATGTGCAGATTGAAGATAAAGGTCGTATTGTACTGACAGAAAAGGGTAGAGCAGTGGCAGAACATACTTACGAAAAGCACTGTGTCATTTCCCACTGGCTGATGCATATTGGCGTGAGCAGGGAAACTGCCATGGAAGATGCCTGCCGCATGGAACATATCCTTAGTGAAGAAAGTTTTGAGTGTATGAAACGTCACCATGAAGCATGGCATGAACTGAGTCAGGAACCGGAAAATGAAATCGAAAGATAAAAAAATCAACCCCCACAGGCATGGCCTGTGGGGGTTTTTGTATCGGAGAAATTTCTGTTACTGAAAATAATAATATCCGTAAATCTTGCTCTTTTCGGGGGTATCGCCATGTTTGCCTTCCACCAGCTCGGAAACGGTTACCAGTTCATAGCCGGCCTCCTGCAGATAGGGCACCAGTTTTGCAGTGGCTTCCGCCGTGGAGCCGTAGATGCCGTGCAGCAGGATGACTTTGCCGTCCAGATCGCCGATCTTCTTTACTTCTTTCATAACGGCATCCGCATTTCTGCTTTTCCAGTCCAGCGTATCTACAGACCAAAGATAGATGGGCAGGGGGATCAGTTTTTTTACATGATCGTCACAATTGCCGTAAGGAGGGCGGAAGGAAGCGGGAGAACGCCCCAGAACCTTCTGGAAGACTGCGTCGGTTTTTGCCAGATCCGCTTTGATCTGTGCTTCGGTAAGCTTGTTGAAGTTGGCATGATCCCAAGAATGGCTGGCAACCTCACAGCCTAGAGCCTCTTCTCTTTTCACCACATCAGGATATTTTTCCACCAGATAGCCAAGATCAAAGAAGGTGGCTCTGGCGTCATGTTTTTCCAAAATATCCAGAATGGCATTGGTATGTACGGGATTGGGGCCGTCATCATAAGTAAGGGCTACCATTTTTTTGTTGGTAACAGCCGTTGGCAGTTTCGTTGTTTCCTCTGGAGGAGCGGGCTGCTTTGCCCGCATATCTGCATAGGGGATCGTCAGGGAAACGATGCCCATGCTGCCGGGGAAGATGTCATATCGGTCAAAATGGAACAAGACCCCTTCTGCTGTAAAAGCAAAACGGTCAAAACGGCCGTTTTCGGGAGCCAGCAGAGTTTTATAATTGCCGAAGATTTTTTTGCTGTAGGTTTCGTCGGAAGTGAAATATTTTTCCGCATAACGGGAAGCATTTTCTCGGAATCCATCCCACATCAGTTCTTCTGCCGCTACTTCCTTGTCTTTGCTCAGATCAAAATGGAAGGCCTGTATGCGGGTATGGGGAGATATGCCGTCGCTGGTTTCATGGGTTTCAAAGAACAGCAGACTCAGATGATTTTCATCGGTCAGATATGTTTCGTAGCCCAGATAAAGAGAGGCGTCTTTTTTATCTCCTCGTTGGGTTTCTCCCTTCGGCCCGGCAGGAACCAGATATTCCTGATCGAAGGCATTTCGAATGTCTGCCACGATGGCTTCAATACGGGCGTCGGTTTCGGGATAGCCTGTTTTGGGATACTGCAGAATATAAGACAAGGGACGGTGATATTCCGTTACGGTCATGGGTTCGCTGGCCTCGTGGGAGGTTTGCCCTGTCCAGTAAGATTTCCCTTTCAAAAGCATTTCGTCTATACGCTTCTGGTTAGTGGCCACCAGCCCTTTTGCAGAGGCACTGCAGCTGCAGCATCCTGTCATCATGAGTATTGTCAATAGGAAAGCAAAGATACGTTTTTTTTTCATTCAGTCATATCTCCCATCTTTTTCTGATAAATCGGGTGTACATAGCGGCCGCGGGCTGCGGTCTTTTTGCCATACTGGATGGCCTGAGCGGGGCAGCGGTTGATGCATGCCAGACACATGTGGCAGTGATCTTCCGTCCAAACGGGTCTGCCCGCTGTCAGCTCGATGCAGCCGCTGGTGCAGATTTTTTCGCACAGGCCGCAGCCAATACAGGCATCAGTCACATAGAAGGGTTTTGTTTTCAGTGCGCCCATGGAGAATACCGGGTTCACCAAACTGCTGAGGATGGTGGAGAATTTCCCTCTTTTCACGCGGAAGAAATCACTCCAGCCCAGCTTGATGGCACGGAGAATATGATCCAGCGTCTGTTCGGCTTTTTCAAATTTTTCCGCAATTTCTTCATCGGAATCTACTTCAAACAGAGTAATGCAGTTATCGGGCATAACCACAGAAAAACCACTGTCCAGCGTCAGGCCGTTTTCTTCCAGAGCCTTTTCGAAAATATCCATGGTTTTGCCGGCAGAACTGCCGCAGGTGCAGACTGCAAAAATATAGGGATCCCCGGAATAATATAATTCCAAATTTTTTACAAATTCTGTTACCACCCGGGGAGGAGCCCATGCATAAACGGGGAAGACAAAGCCCAGTTTTTCGCCCTCTGCCAGAGTGTGTGCATAGTTGTTTTCCTTTACCGCAGCGGAGATATCCTTCAGGTCTTCGCCCAGACCCTCGGCCAGTGTCTTTGCTGCTGCGTAGGAATTGCCGGTACCGCTGAAATAATAGATCATAGAAGTTCCCCCTCTTCAAATGACTTGTCGAAAAGTACTGATTGATTACATAATATCATATTTTTATCAAAATGTTTTAAAGAAAATCTTAACTTTTTCACTTTTTTCAAATTTTAAGGCTGCTGCTTTATAGACGCAGAAGGGAGAGAAAAAGTTCGCCTTTACAGCCAAATTTTTCAAGTTTATACTGAAAACAGAAAGAGGTGAGGAGGATGCTGGAAAGAGCGGTAAAACTGGCGGAAAAAGCCCATCAGGGACAGTTGGACAAAGGCGGGCAGCCCTATATCCTGCATGCCAGACGGGTGATGGAAAAATGTGAAACAGAAGCGGAAAAAATCACCGCCATCCTCCACGATGTGATGGAGGATACGCCCTATACGTTGGATGACCTGCGGAAGGAAGGTTTTTCGGAAGAAATTCTGGAGGCCCTTGTCTGCCTGACTCGGGGAGAGAAAGAGGCGTATATGGTGTATATGGAACGTGTCTGCAAAAATCCCTTGGCAGCGCGGGTAAAATATGCGGACTTAGAGGATAATATGGATCTTCGCCGCATCCCCGAACCGACAGAAGGGGACTTTGCCCGTCTGGAAAAATATAAAAGGGCGAAAATGCGTATCGAAAAAGTATTACGGAGGTGATTCCCGTGGAAAAGTGGACAAAAGAGACATACGAAGTCTTTCGTCAGGGATTGTTTTCTCAGGCAGAGGAGGAATATAAAAACTTTAATGCGAAACTTCTTTGTTCCGAATTGCCCGTCATTGGGCTGAGGGTACCCTTCCTGCGGAAAACAGCAAAGGAGATTGCAAAAGGGGACGGTATCGGTTTCCTGCAGGTATGCGGAGGGGGAACCTATGAAGAACGTTTGCTTTATGGCTTGGTGGCAGCGGCCCTGCCTGTTCCTTACGAAGCATTTCTGCCATACTGCGACTATTATACGGAGCACCTGGCGGAGAATTGGGCCCATTGCGATGTATTTTCTTCTTCTGTGAAGAAAATCATCAAAGGGAATGAGAAGGCGTTTTTTCAGTACATTGAAAAATATTTGCAGTCGGAAAATCCCTGGGCGGTGCGCATGGGGCTGATTCTGATGCTTTCAAATTATCTGAGGGAGGAATATCTATCGGAAGTCATCGAAAGAACGGATGCCCTTCGGTCAGACCATTACTATGTGCGCATGGGGCAGGCGTGGCTTCTGGCAACGGCTTGGGCAAAGGACAGAGATGTCATGATGGAATACATCAACCATCATCATCTGGATGACTGGACCTTTCGCAAATTTATTCAGAAATGCTGTGAATCCTACCGTGTTTCCAAGGAGGATCGGGCATTTTTACGCAGCTTGAAACGATAATAAAATTTAATTGATTGATAAATTATAATAATTTGATTTTATTGCAAAACGGGAGTATGCTATAAAATAGAGAAATATGCGGTATTTACCGAAGAAATGCAGAATAGTGTTTAGAGGTATTTGGAGGGATTCAATATGAGCGTAACAGTAAGTGCGGATGATATCAAAAGAGTAAAAGGCATGGGCTGTCTGCAGCAGAAAGGGACAGATCTGTTTAATGCCCGTGTGATTACAAGAAACGGTAAGATCACAGCGGCAGAAGCGCACCGCATCGCAGAAGGTGCTGAAAAATTCGGCAGCAGCGAAATGGCTATGACGACCCGTCAGACCATTGAAGTACAGGGCATTCCCTATGATAAAATCGATGATTTCATTGCGTATATGGCAGAAGGTGGTCTGCTGGTTGGCGGCACAGGTGCTAAGGTACGCCCCATTGTAAGCTGTAAGGGTACTACCTGTCAGTATGGTCTGTACGATACATATGAACTGAGTGAAGAGATCCACAGACGTTTCTTCATCGGCTATCGTGATGTGAAACTGCCTCATAAATTCAAAATCGCTACAGGCGGCTGTCCCAACAACTGTGTAAAACCTGACCTGAATGACGTAGGTATCATCGGCCAGAAAGTACCCGTATTTGATGCGGATAAATGCAAGAGCTGTAAAATCTGCGTGGTGGCAAAGGTTTGTCCCATGAAAGCAGCCTCCAAAGCAGAAGGCGAAAAACTGGCATATGACAAAGAAAAATGCATCAACTGCGGCAGATGTCTGTATATGGTAAAATGTCCTTTCGGTGCCATGACGGAAGAAGTGACAGGCTACAAAGTAACACTGGGCGGCAGATGGGGCAAAAAAGTTGGTCAGGGCACACCCATGAGCAAGATCTTCACCTCCGAAGAAGAAGTGCTGGATACGGTAGAAAAAATCATTCTGTTCTTCAAGGATCAGGGGGTTGCCGGTGAAAGATTGTCTGATACTGTAGCAAGAGTCGGTTTTGAAAAAGCGGAAGCAATGATCCTGTCCAATGAACTGCTGGAAAGAAAAGCAGAAATTCTGGCAAAATAAGAAATAAAGCGTTTTGAATGCCGTTTGGCGTAAGCCCGACGGCATTTTCGCTGTGAACTGATATAATAATATTTGCAGAAACGATAGTTTTTGCCATTCGGGGTCAAGGGGGATGATTCCCCTTGCGGGGCGCTCGAGGGGCAGGGCCCCTCGAAGAACGGAGGAGAGAGCATGTCTTATTTTCCTTTTTTCATGGAAATCAAAGACAAGGAATGTCTTGTGGTGGGCGGCGGCATGGTTGCCCTCAGAAAAATTGAAAAATTGCTGCCTTTCGGCGTGAAGATCACGGTGGTTTCTCCTGCGTTCTGTTCGGAAGTCGAAGAAATGGAAGGGATCTTCCGCATCCGTCGAAAGTTTGAGAAAAATGATATGGATGGGATGCTGTTTGTCATCGGTGCCACCGATGAGGAGAAAGTGAACGGGGAAATTTCTACCCTTTGCAGAGAAAAGAATATCCCTGTGAATATCGTGGATGATCCGAAAAAGTGCACCTTTTTCTTCCCTGCGCTGGTGAAGAGAGGGGAGCTTGTGGCGGGCTTTTCCACCGGCGGCGGCAGCCCGCTGGCGGCCCGGTATATCCGAAAAAAAGTGGAGGATGCTGTGCCGGAAGGATTTGAAAAAGTGGTGGAGGTGCTTTCTGCCGTTCGCGAACAGGTGAAGGCAGAGATCCCCGATATTAGAAAAAGAGAAAACGTATTCAAAGAAATTTTTGCCCTTGCGCTGGAAAAAGAGGGCAATGTGACAGAAACAGAAATCGGAGAAATCATGAGAAAGGAGGGGGAACGAAATGAATAAATTGAGAATCGGCACCAGAAAAAGCCAGCTTTCCAGAAAGCAGACAGATATGGCCATTGCTGCGCTGAAAAAAGCCCATCCTGAACTGGATGTGGAGATCGTCCCCTTCCAGACCAGAGGGGATACCATTCTGGACAAGCCCCTTTGGGAGTTGAGCAACAAAGGAAAAGGTGTATTTGCTTCTGAATTTGAGGAAATGATATTACGGGATGAGATCGATCTTGCTATCCACAGCGGCAAAGATCTGCCTATTTTTCTGGCGGAAGGGCTGGAGATCATCGGCGTGTTGAAACGGGATGACCCCTGTGATGTGCTGGTGATGCCCAAGGGAAGAAAGCCGGAAGAGTGTAAAATCATCGGTACAGGCAGTCTCCGCAGACAGCAGTGTGCGGCAGAGGTATTCCCCTGGGCAGAATGTAAGCTCATCCGCGGCAATATCCACACCCGCCTGCAGAAGTTGATGAATGGCTGCTTTGATGCCATCATTCTGGCGAAGGCAGGGCTGGATCGCATGGGCATTACGGAGGAGGACGGCTATACCTTCCGCATCCTTTCTCCCGAAGAATTTCTGCCTGCGGCCTGTCAGGGTATCGTGGTGGCAGAAGGAAAACCTGCGTTGGCGGACTTCGTGGGCGGCATGACGGACGAAGAAACCAGATATTTGTTTGAAACAGAACGGGAAGTGCTGATGCAGCTGAATGCGGACTGCAGCGAGCCTGCGGCGGCCTTTGCGGAGTTGGAAGGGGAAAATATCCGCCTTCGCGCCATGTACGGCAAACAGTTTTCCGAAGGCACAGCACCCATCGCAGACAGACTGAAACTGGCGGCAGAAGTAGCAAGGGGGCTGAAAGGATGAAGGGAAAAGTTTATCTGGTGGGAGCCGGATGCGGCGATCCGGAACTCATTACATGGAAAGGCTTAAACCTCCTCAGAAAATGCGATGTTGTTCTTTATGATGATCTGGTAGCCTCCAAACTGCTGGAAGAAACGAAGCAGGACTGCGAAATGATTTTTGTGGGCAAGCGTTACAGCAAACATTCTTTGCCCCAGAACGAAACCAACGATTTATTGATAGAAAAGGCGAAAGAAGGGAAAATGGTTGTCAGATTGAAGGGCGGCGATCCCTTCGTTTTTGGCAGAGGCGGCGAGGAAGTGCTGGCTTTACAGGCGGAACATATCCCCTATGCGGTGGTCAGCGGGGTAACATCCTCCATTGCTGTGCCTGCGGCAGCAGGCATTCCCGTGACCCATCGAAAAACAGCCCGCAGTTTTCACGTCATCACAGGCCATACGGCGGCGGATGGGGAGACTACCCTGACGGAAAATCTGGATACCCTTGCCAAACTGGAAGGAACGCTGGTGTTCCTCATGGGGCTGCATCATCTGGAGGAAATCTGCGATGGTCTGCTGGAAGGCGGCAAATCTGCGGCTACCCCTGCGGCAGTCATTTCCAAGGGGACAACGCCCCGGCAGAAGGTGATTCGTGCAAACCTTGGAGAGCTGGCAGAAAAAGCACGGGAAGCCAAACTGGAAGCCCCTGCGATTATCGTCATCGGTGAAACGGCCAAACTGGATTTTACGGACACCATTCCCCGCCCTTTGTACGGTGTGAAGATCGGGGTGACAGGTACCAAATCCATCACCAGAAAGTTGCGAGGCCGACTGGAAGAGATGGGGGCAGCGGTGACGGAAATGGATTATTCTACCATTGTGCCCTACAGAGAAAATCCCTGTTTGGAAAAAGAACTGCAGAAGATTTCCAATTACCCTTGGGCGGTTTTTACCAGCCCCAATGGTGTGGAGATTTTCTTTGACTATCTGAAAAAATTGAAATTCGATGTGCGCAGACTGGCAAATTTGAAATTTGCGGTCATCGGCACAGGCACGGCGGCGGCTTTGGAAAAGAGAGGCATTTATGCTTCCTATCTTCCCGAAAAATATGATGTGGAAAGCCTTGCCAAGGGACTTTGCGAAACAGTGAAACAGGAAGAAAGCATACTCATCCTGCGGGCGGAACAGGGCTCTGAGATTTTAACGGAGATTTTGGACGAAGCAGGCATGATATATACAGATGTGAAGATTTATGATATCCATGTGGACGAGGACAAACGGCGTTTTGCCAACGAAAAGGCGAAGGGGATGGATTTCATTACCTTTGCCAGCGGCTCCGGTGTCCGCGGCTTCATGGAAAACGGCGGCAGCATCCCCGCGGGAACAAAGGCTGTCTGCATTGGATCTTCCACAGAGAAGATGCTGAAAAAATATGGAAACTATGATAAAATCACTGCAGAAACATTCAATGTGGATGGTGTAGTGGAAGCGATCTTGCAGGAGGTGGGGAAATGAGAAGATTTCGTAGACTCAGAACAACAGAAAGTATGAGAAAATTGGTGCGGGAGACCAGAATTTCCCCCGAAGAAATGATTTATCCTATTTTCGTCATGGAAGGGGAGGATATCAAACATCCTGTGGATTCTATGCCCGGGGTATATCAGTATTCCATCGACCGTCTGGATGAGATTCTGGTGGAGATCAAACGGAGCGGTGTCAGCGGGGTGCTGATCTTCGGTATTCCTGCCCAAAAGGATGCAGTAGGGTCTCAGGCGTATCACCCCAACGGCATCACCCAGAGGGCCATCCGCCATATCAAGGAAAAGTATCCGGAGCTGTTGGTCATTGCCGATGTGTGCCTGTGTGAATATACTTCCCATGGTCACTGCGGGCTGGTGGAGGGATGCCATATCCTGAACGATGAAACCCTGCCTCTCTTGGCGAAAATGAGCGTAACTTTGGCAGAAGCCGGTGCGGACATCATTGCCCCTTCTGATATGATGGACGGCAGAGTCGCGGCAATTCGCTCTGCGCTGGATGAAAAGGGCTTTCAGCATATCCCCATCATGGCCTATAGTGCAAAATTTGCTTCCGGTTATTATGGGCCTTTCCGAGATGCGGCCCATTCTGCGCCACAGTTTGGTGACAGACGCTCCTATCAGATGGATGTCTGCAACAAGAAGGAAGCCCTCAGAGAAATTGCCGATGATATCGAAGAAGGGGCAGATATGTATATTGTAAAACCGGCATTGGCTTATCTGGACGTGGTGGAAGCAGCGGCACAGCGGTTCGACCTGCCCATTGCGGTCTATAATGTCAGCGGGGAATATGCTATGGTGAAGGCTGCGGCACAGATGGGATGGATCGATGAAAAACGCATCGTCATGGAAAATCTCGTTGCCATGAAACGAGCGGGGGCGACCATCCTCATCACCTACCATGCGCTGGATGCGGCAAAGTGGCTGAAGGAAGAGTGATTGCATGAAAGAAGAAAAAAAGTGGGAAAGAGTGACTCAGGAGTTTGCCCCTGTCTGTGACGAAAACAGTAGAGTGCTGATTTTGGGCACAGCCCCCTCCAGAAAATCCCGTGAGGTGGGTTTTTATTACGGTCATCCCCAGAATCGCTTCTGGAAGATGCTGGCGGCGGTGACGAGGGAGAAAGTGCCCCAGACCATCGAAGAAAAGAAGGCATTGCTCCTGCGGAACCATATTGCTCTCCACGATGTCATCCACAGCTGTGATATCATCGGCTCCAGCGACAGCAGTATCCGCAATGTGGAGCCGGCGGACTTGGAACGGATCCTTGCGGTAACGGGAAATATCCCCATCCTCTGCAATGGGGGTACATCCTACAAATTATTTCAGAAACATCAGGAAAAAAGACTGGGTATTGCGGCAAAACAGATGCCTTCCACCAGCCCTGCCAATGCAGCATGGAAACTGGAGAAACTGGTGGAAACATGGGGCGAAGTCCTTTGGCCCATTTTGAACGGAGAAGGTGACAGAAAATGAAGGTCAGCGCGGAATGTATGCATTGTCTGGTAAAAAGACAGGCGGAGAATATCAAAAAATATCCCGATGAGGAGAAAAAGGCGGCATATCTGGGGAAGGTGCTAGGCATCATCGCAAACCATGCTGCGGAAGAACCTGCCCCCGTCCTTCTTTCTCATATCGGCAGACTCCATGAGGCATATTTCGGTAAGCCCTTCAGTTTTGAGGAACTGAAACAGGGCTATAATGCCATGATGCTGGAAAAAGAAATGGAAATCAGAGGAAAAATTGGCCAAGCCGCCGACCCGCTGGCAGTGGCCCTGCGTTTTGCTCAGATCGGCAACTTCATCGATTTTGGTGCCATGGATAGCGTGGATGACGCAAAACTCATGGAATTTCTGGAACAGGCGGAAACGCTGCCCCTTTCCGAAGATACATATCAGAGCTTTACGGAAGATCTGAAAACAGCGAAAAAGCTGGTCTACATGACCGATAACTGCGGGGAAGTGGTGCTGGACAAATTGCTGCTGGAGACCATCAAACAGACAGTTCCGCATCTGGAAATGACCATCATCGTCCGCGGGGAACCGGTGCTGAATGATGCCACCATGGAAGACGCCCTGCAGGTGGGGTTGGAGACTTGCGGCAAGGTCATCCCCAATGGTACGAATATCGCCGGTACCTATCTCCCCTGGGTTTCTGCGGAAGCGAAGGATGCATTGGATGAAGCCGATCTCCTGATTTCCAAAGGACAGGGGAATTTTGAAAGTCTCCATGGCTGCGGTCTGAATATCTATTATCTTTTCCTCTGCAAATGCCAGTGGTTCATGGAACGATTCGGATTGCCTCAGTACAGCGGTGTTTTCCTCAACGAAAAAGACCTGTAATATTGCGAATTGAACGAAAAAAAGCCATTTTCGAGGATTTTGCTATGCAAACTGGCAAACTTCGAAAATGGTCTTTTTTTCTGTCGAAAATTTATTGACAGGATGTTGTAACCTTGATACAATATCGCAGAAAGTAAATAAAGGACTTATCAAGAGTGGTTGAGGGACAGGGCCCTGTGACACCCGGCAACCGGCGGAAACGCATCGGTGCTAATTCCCCCGCATATTTGCGGAAGATGAGATTGTATATTAGAACCCCCTGTGATACAGGGGGTTTTTCAGTTTAAAAATCTCTCCTTTGGTTTATCTTTATTTACAGTTGTTAGAAAATTTTATCGAAAAAAGGAGAACAGAACATGAGCAGAAGATTATTCACTTCCGAATCTGTTACAGAAGGGCATCCCGATAAGATCTGTGACCAGATTTCCGATGGCGTGCTGGACGCACTGCTGGCAAAAGACCCCCATTCCCGCGTTGCCTGCGAAACATGCACCACAACAGGTATGATTATGGTAATGGGCGAAATTACAACAGAAGCATATGTTGACGTGGAAAAAATCGTTAGGGAAACACTGACAGAAATCGGCTACACAAGAGCAAAATACGGTTTCGACAGCGAAACATGCTCTGTACTGACAGCCATCCATGGTCAGTCCCCCGATATCGCGCTGGGCGTTGATAAATCTCTGGAAAATAAATCCGGCGTAGATGACAGTGAATTTGATACAGGTGCCGGCGACCAGGGTATGATGTTTGGTTTTGCATGTAATGAAACAGAAGAACTGATGCCCCTGCCTATTTCCCTGTCTCACAGACTGACAAGAAGACTGACAGAAGTTCGTAAAAACGGCACACTGGCTTACCTGCGTCCCGATGGGAAAGCACAGGTAACAGTAGAATATGTGGATGATAAGCCTGTCAGAGTAGATACCGTTGTTGTATCCTCTCAGCATGATCCCGATGTAGAACACAGCCAGATCGAAAAAGATATCATTGAAAACGTAGTAAGAAAAGTAATTCCTGCAGAACTGCTGGATGATGAAACAAAATATTACATCAACCCCACAGGCAGATTCGTCATCGGCGGCCCCATGGGTGACTCCGGTCTGACAGGCAGAAAGATCATCGTTGACACATACGGCGGTTACGCAGCCCACGGCGGCGGTGCTTTCTCCGGCAAAGACCCCACAAAAGTAGACCGTTCCGCTTGCTACGCAGCAAGACACGTTGCGAAAAACATCGTAGGTTCCGGTATCGCAACAAAATGTGAAGTACAGGTTGCTTATGCCATCGGCGTTGCAAAACCCGTTTCCGTACTGGTAAACACATTTGGCACAGGTAAAATTTCCGATGATGAAATCACAGAAATCGTAAACAAAAACTTCGACCTGCGTCCTGCAGCGATCATCAAAAACTTCGACCTGCTGAGACCTATCTACAAACAGGTAGCGGCTTACGGTCACTTCGGCAGAACAGATCTGGATCTGCCTTGGGAAAGACTGGATATGGTTGACGTATTCAAAGAAAAAATGTAATCATAGCAGAAAACCCTTTCTGTATCGCAAATTTAGCCTTAGATCTTTTGGTCTAAGGCTTTTTTCTTTTTTTGTCCAAGCACAGAAGAGCCTTTCCGCGGATAGATTGAACATAACAGATTCCCGAAGGAGGAATGGCTATGTGGAAGAATATTACGGAAGTCCCTGTGGAACAGCCGTGTTTTATTTGTGGGGTGCAGGGGGACAGCCGCCTGCGTTTGTTTGATCTGGGCTTTTTCCGAGGCAGCCGGGTCCTGCCGCTGTACGAATGTTGCGGCGGCGGTACGCGGGTGTATCGGGTGAAGGATACGCTGATCGCCCTGAGAAATGCGGATGCGGTTTGCATTTCTGTGGAGGAGGCGGTGCAGGATGAGTAAAAAACAGTTGCGGATCGCCCTTGCAGGCAATCCCAATACAGGCAAAAGCACCGTTTTCAATGCCCTGACCGGGCTGAAGCAGCATACGGGCAACTGGTCGGGAAAAACCGTAGGCAACGCGGTGGGGTATTTTTCTTTGGGAGATTGGGAGGTGGAATTGTATGATCTGCCGGGGATTTATTCTCTTTTTTCCGAATCGGCGGAAGAACGGGCAGCGAAGGATTTTATCTGCTATGCAGAGCCGGATATGGTCGTGGTCGTTCTGGATGCCACCTCTCTGGAACGAAACCTGCCCTTGGGGCTGCAGGTTATGGAATTGACAAAAAATGTGGTTTTTTGCCTGAACCTGACGGATGAAGCAGAAAAAAAGGGGATATCGATCCATCGAAATAAGCTGCAGGAATTGACGGGGGTTCCTGTGATCCCCATGGCGGCCAGGGAAGGAATCGGGCTGACGGAACTGAAACGCATGCTTTTGGGGATCGCGGAAGGGCATCGCCGCATCCATCCCAAGGGTATCGACTGGGCAGCCTTTGCGCCGGATACGGAGGAGGAATATCTTTCCGAAGCATTTCGGGAAAAGCGTTCTCTGGCCTTTCTGGAACGGTCGAGGGAAATCTGTAAAAAGGTCGTACAGAAACAGGAAGAACGGGACAGATTTACGGAGCGGCTGGATAAAATCATTTTGTCAAAGAGAACAGGCATCCCCATTATGCTGCTTTTGTTGGGCGGTGTGTTCTGGATCACGGTGGCGGGGGCCAATGTGCCGTCAGATCTGTTGATGCAGGCCATGAACTACTGGGGAGAGATCCTGCGGAATGGGTTGGTTTCGCTGGGAATCCCCCTTTGGCTGGAAAGTCTCCTGATGGATGGGGTATATCTGACGGTCAGCTGGGTGGTGGCGGTCATGCTGCCGCCGATGGCCATTTTTTTCCCCTTGTTTACGCTGTTGGAAGATTTTGGTTTGCTGCCCCGCATCGCCTTCAATCTGGATGGGATGTTCCAGAAGGCAGGTGCCCATGGAAAGCAGGCATTGACCATGTGCATGGGCTTTGGCTGCAATGCCGCGGGGGTTACGGCCTGTCGTATCATCGAATCCCCCAGAGAGCGTCTGATCGCTATCCTGACCAACAACTTTGTGCCTTGTAATGGGCGGTTTCCTACATTGATCCTTCTGGCGGGTTTCTTTTTTGCCCAGGGAAGCCCTGCAGCAGCGGGAATATTTGTTTTTCTGCTGATCGTGCTTGCGGTAACGATCACGCTGGCGGTTTCTTTTGTGCTGAGTAAAACATTGCTGAAAGGAGTGCCCTCTGCTTTTGTGCTGGAATTACCGCCCTATCGCCGTCCCCAGATTGGGCAGGTCATCTTCCGCAGTGTATTGGACAGAACGATTTTTGTGCTGGGGCGCGCCATTACTGTTGCCATTCCGGCAGGGGCAATCATCTGGATCTGTCAGAATGTAGAGATCGGCGGATATACGCTGTTGTATGGGCTGACCGTTCTGCTGGAGCCTTTAGGCTCTTTGATGGGATTATCCGGTGTCATTCTTGCGGCATTTTTGCTGGGGATTCCTGCCAATGAGATCGTGATTCCCATTTTGCTGATGGTATACAGCCAAAGCGGGATGCTGGTGGAGGCAGAGGGGATGGCACAGGCCGGTGCAATACTGGCTGCAAATGGCTGGACTGGGGTCACGGCAGTCTGTACCATTCTGTTTTCTTTGAATCATTTCCCCTGCGCCACAACGCTTTTGACCATCCGCAAGGAAACTGGCAGCTGGTTCTGGACGGGAGTCAGTTTTCTGCTTCCCACAGCGGTAGGCATCCTGCTGTGCGTTTTGGTAAACCTTCTGGTCAATCTGGTAATATTGATTTTTTGAGAAATCATGATATACTTGTATCAAAATCAGTACCAAAGAGAATGGGGGAATTCGTATGAATGAAAAACTGTATCAGCTGCTGCAGAAGGCAGAACTGGATTTTACACTGCGAAAACGTATCTGGGCGGCCAAGGACGCCAAAGACCCCGCGCTGGCTTTGTGTGAGCTTTGTACGGCGGAAGGGATTCCTCTGACGGTGGGGCAGTTGTTTTCCGAGCAGGAGGAATTTTTCTGTAATCTGTTCCGCAGCTGCAACGGCAGTGCCGTAGATCCTCTGGATGGCTGGGATGACCCCTTTGAAATGTTTTTTGCTGCGCTGGAAGCGTTGGATAAAGAATAATATCAGCAAGAAAAAGACACAGTATGGAGTCTCCATACTGTGCCTTTTTTGTAAAGAGGGTATATGTTGAATGTAGTCAGTTAGCTTGCTTTCATTTCCAACCGCAGTCTGTCTGCGATCAGTGCGATGAATTCAGAGTTGGTGGGTTTTCCCTTGTGATTATTGACCGTATAGCCGAAAAGGGCATCAATGGCGTCTACCTTGCCTCTGTTCCATGCCACTTCGA
>CALFPN010000052.1 GCA_937919015.1 uncultured Clostridia bacterium | reverse complement strand
TCCATGATGGTAAAGACGTTGTATACTGTTCTTCTGATGACGAACGTTTCTCCGCTTATGTATTCAAAACAATCGCTGACCCTTATATCGGTCGCCTGAACCTGTTCCGTGTTATGACAGGTAAACTGGATACAACAATGAGCGTTTACAACGAAGAAAAAGATACAGTGGAAAAAGTATCCCACCTGTATGTAATCAGAGGGAAAGAACAGATCGAAGTTGACGAACTGCACTCCGGTGATATTGGCGCGCTGGCAAAACTGTCCAACACAGCAACACAGGATACACTGTCCCTGAAAGATGCGAACATCATCATCCCTAAGATCGCTCTGCCCGGTTCCGTTCTGTGCATGGCAATCCAGCCCAAAGGCAAAGGTGATGAAGATAAACTGTCCGCAGCTCTGTCCAAGATCAGAGATGAAGACCCTACCATCAAAATGGAAGTGAACCCTGAAACAAAACAGACACTGGTTTACGGCGTAGGCGAACAGCAGCTGGATGTTATGGTTCAGAAACTGAAAAACAAATACAAAATCGAAGTGGATCTGCTGGATCCCATCATCCCTTACAGAGAAACAGTCAAAGGCAAAGCATCTGTTCGCGGCAGATACAAAAAACAGTCCGGCGGTCATGGCCAGTTCGGTGACGTTGTAATGGAATTTGAACCCAGCTACGATACAACCACACAGTATGTATTTGAAGAAAAGATCTTCGGCGGCTCCGTTCCCAAACAGTACTTCCCCGCAGTTGAAAAAGGTCTGCAGGAATGTGTACAGGCGGGCGTTCTGGCTGGCTATCCTGTAGTGGGTCTGAAAGCAACACTGACAGATGGTTCCTACCATCCCGTTGACTCTTCCGAAATGGCGTTCAAGATGGCTACATCCGTTGCCTTCAAAGAAGGTATCCCTCAGGCAAAACCTGTGATTCTGGAACCCATCGAACATGTGGAAGTTCTGATCCCCGATAAATACATGGGCGATATCATGGGCGACATCACAAAACGTCGTGGCCGTATCCTGAGCATGGATGCAGTTGGCGTGAAAAAATGCATCGTTGCAGAAGTTCCTACGGCTGAAATGCACAAATACGCTACAGACCTGCGCTCCATGACACAGAGCCGTGGGGAATACAGACATCGTTTTGAAAGATACGAAGAAGCTCCCATGGATGTTCAGAAACGCATCATCGACGCAAGAGCAGCTGAAAAAGATAAATAATGTTGTAAATACAACAGATTTTTCTAAAATAGTATGATAAAATTACCACGAGAGGTTGAGATGACTTCTCGTGGTTTTTTATAGGTTGGTTTCGATACACTTAAATATATTATTTTGCAAAAACCATAGTTTTTGCGTATCAGGTTCCAAGGAGGTGCCCTCCTTGGTCAAGGGTTCGGGGACAGACAGCCCCTGAGGAGAAAGGAGAATTCCTATGTATGATATCGGTATCATTGGCAGCGGCCCGGCGGCTCTTTCCGCAGCAGTCAATGCAAGACAGAGAAATAAATCCGTTTGTGTATTTGGTAGAAGTCTGGATAGTTCTTTGCTGTTCGCAGCAGAAAAAGTGGATAACTACCTTGGTATGCCCGACCTGAGCGGCGAGGAAATGCTGAACCAGTTTTATTCTCATGCAGTAAAACGCGGCGTGGAATTCAAAGAAAGCCGTATCAGTCAGATCATGTCTATGGGGGACTATTTTGTCATCAATGCGGATAACGAATTTTTTGAAGCAAAAACGCTGATTCTGGCCATTGGCCTGAATAAAAGTAAGGGAATTGCAGGAGAAATGGAATATCTGGGCAAAGGCGTCAGCTATTGTGCAACTTGTGACGGCATGCTTTACAGAAATAAAAGGGTAGTTGTTGTAGGCGAAAATGAAGAAGGGGAAGCAGAAGCCAATTTCCTTGCGGATGTCTGTGAAAAAGTAAGTTATCTGCCGCTATACCAGCCTGCATTGAATCTGAAAGAAACAGTGGAAGTTTTGAGCGGTAAGCCCAAAGCGGTTATCGGTGAAGGGAGTCGTGTGACAGGGATTGAAGTAGAGGGTGAAACGGTGGAATGTGACGGCATTTTCTTTGCGAAAAACTCTACTCCGCCCGAAAGTCTGCTCTTTGGCCTGCATACAGACGGCAAAAATATTGTTGTAGACAGAAGCATGGCTACAAATCTGCCCGGTGTTTTTGCGGCAGGCGACTGCACCGGCGCACCGTTTCAGATTGCAAAAGCAGTGGGGGAAGGACTTGTAGCGGCCCTTTCCGCTGCAGCATATATTGATGCAAAGAAATAATGGTCATTTTAGCCTTGAACAGAAGTTTGAGGCTTTTTCTTTGAACAAAATGTGAATTTTTCAAAATCTGCTTGAATATGGATGAGTATGGTGATAATATATGTATTGTGAATTAGCACTCAAACCTTTCGAGTGCTAATAAGAAGTAAAATCGAACACTAAGGAGGAACGTTATTATGAAACTGAAACCATTAGGAGATAAAGTTGTACTGAAACAGGCAGAAGCCATGGAAACAACAAAATCCGGTCTGCTGTTGACAAGCCAGTCCAAGGAAAAACCCCAGGAAGCCATTGTGGTGGCTGTTGGCCCCGGCATCGCTGTGGGGGATGCTAAAATTGAAATGGTAGTCAAAGAGGGTGACCGTGTGCTGATCCCTGCATATGGTTATATGGAAGCAAAATTTGATGGCGAAACATACATCATCATGAGACAGGATGAAATTTTCGCAATCATTGAGGGCTAAGCCCGAACTTAAATGATTTGGAGGTAATTAAAATGGCAAAAGAGATTAAATACAGCACAGATGCCAGAAATGCCATGGCAGCAGGTGTGGATAAACTGGCAAATACCGTAAAGGTAACACTGGGCCCCAAGGGCAGAAACGTGGTTCTGGACAGAAAATTCACAGCACCTCTCATCACAAATGACGGTGTGACGATCGCAAGAGATATCGAACTGGAAGATCCCTATGAAAATATGGGTGCACAGCTGGTAAAAGAAGTTGCCACACAGACAAATGATGTTGCCGGCGATGGTACCACAACAGCAACTGTTCTGGCACAGGCAATGATTCAGGAAGGGCTGAAGAATATTGCTGCAGGTGCAAATGCGATCATTCTGCGCCGCGGTATGCAGAAAGCAACAGAAGCAGCTGTTGCAGAAATCAAAGCAATGAGCCAAGCAGTCACAACGAGCAAGCATATTGCTAATGTTGCAGCAATTTCTGCAGGCGATGAAGAAGTGGGTGCCATGATTGCAGAAGCTATGGACAAAGTAACAAATGATGGCGTTATCACCATTGAAGAATCCAAAACAATGAAAACAGAACTGGCACTGGTAGAAGGTATGCAGTTTGAAAGAGGCTATTTGTCTGCTTACATGGCGACAGATATGGATAAAATGGTGGCAATTCTGGAAGAACCCATGATCATGATCACAGATAAGAAGATTTCCAATATTCAGGAAATTCTGCCGATTCTGGAACAGGTGATGCAGATGGGCAAAAAACTGCTGTTGATCGCGGAAGATGTGGAAAGCGAAGTGCTGGCTACGCTGGTTGTAAATAAACTGAGAAATATTTTCACTTGTGTCGCAGTTAAAGCTCCCGGCTACGGCGAAAGAAGAAAAGCGCAGCTGGCTGATATCGCTGCACTGACAGGCGCACAGGTAATCTCTGAAGAAATCGGTATTTCCCTGCAGGATGCAACACTGGATATGCTGGGTTCCGCAAAAACCGTTCGTGTAGAAAAAGAACTGACAATCATTGCTGATGGTTTTGGTGATAAAGGAGCAATTCAGGCGCGTATTGCTCAGATCAGAAAAGGCATGGAAGAAACAGAATCCGATTTTGACAGAGAAAAATATCAGGAAAGACTGGCAAAACTCTGCGGCGGTGTAGCTGTCATTAAAGTTGGTGCAGCTACAGAAACAGAAATGAAAGAAAAGAAACTGCGTATGGAAGATGCGCTGGCAGCAACAAAGGCAGCGGTGGAAGAAGGTATCGTAGCCGGCGGCGGCACAGCTCTGGTGCATGCCATTGATAAAGTAAAAGCAGCTTGTGCCAATCTGACAGGTGATGAAAAGACAGGTTCTGAAATCGTCATCAAAGCTTTGGAAGCACCTCTGCGTCAGATCGTAGCAAACGCAGGTCTGGAAGGCTCTGTTGTTGTAAACAAAGTGAAAGAACTGGACGATAGCATGGGCTTCAATGCGCTGACGGAAGAATATGTGGAAATGGTGGAAGCGGGTATTCTTGATCCTGCAAAGGTTACAAGAAGTGCGCTGCAGAATGCAACTTCCGTTGCTTCCACATTCCTGACAACAGAAGCAGTGGTCGCAGAGCTCCCTCAGAAAGCGGCACCTGCGCCTATGGGTGACCCGGGTATGGGATATATGTAATATAACGGAGAAAAGCTCCGAAAAAATAAGACCTTTGAATACTTATGATTAGGTATTTAAGGGTTTTATTTTTTTGAAAGTTTATGGCAGGAAGTTTAAATATATAGAAAGATTGTGAATGATATATACGATTTTCGTTCTTTTTGTGAAAGATTTCGTTTTTGGGATCTAACCGTAAATTTTCTTTGTTATTATGATAAAAAATCAAAAAAAATGAAGCTTTTCATGGAATTTTATGTGGATTTATACAAATGTCTTTGTTTCAGGGACACGTATGGAAAAAATGTCTTTACTGAAGGAACTTTTTTTTAGATTTCTATTGACTTTGTAGAATTTTATCATATATAATTGGCCTATGGTTGATATTGTGTAGTGTATTGTCTATTTCTGTACATACTTGACCATGATAAAATGATAACAAAAGGAGGGGTTTTCGTGTTACAGGTATTTGACATTTTGGGCCCTATTATGATCGGTCCATCCAGTTCTCATACAGCTGGTGCTGTGCGTATCGGCAAATATGCTCGTTCCGTGCTTGGGAAAAAACCTGTGAAAGCCGTGATCCGTTTCAGTGGGTCCTTTGCAAAAACATATAAAGGCCACGGTACAGATAAAGCGGTGATTGCCGGTATTTTAGGTATGGATACGGATGACAGCCGTATCCGTAACAGCATGCAGATTGCGACAGAAGAAGGTCTTGACTTCACATTTATTGAACAAGATATCGAGGGTGCGCATCCCAATACAGCTGAAATCACACTGACAGATGCTGACGGCAGATCTGCTCTGATTCAGGGCGCATCCATTGGCGGCGGCAACATCGTGATCAACAAGATCAACGATACAGAAGTATCCATCTCCGGTAAATCTGATACATTGGTAATTCCCCATGATGATATTCCCGGTATGATTGCTGTGGTAACAAACATCCTGGCGGACAAAGGCGTAAACGTTCATGGTTTCTCTTTGGGCAGAGACCGCAAGGGCGGTACAGCTGTTATGACCATCGAAATTGACGGCGATTTTGATGAATCCATCAATGAAGCGATCATGGAATGCCCGAATATTCACGCATCCACGGTCCTGAAAGCGATTTAAGAAGGAGAGGTGGACAAATTGCTGAAATATGATTCCATAGCTGAACTGGTAATCGAAGCAGAGAAGAGGGGGCTGAAACTCTCCGAACTGGTTCTGAAAAGCCAGGCTCAGATCGCTGAAAGAACAGAAGCAGAGATGTTTGCACAGATGGCACGTTCTCTGGAAGTAATGAAAGAATCCGTTCAGGAAGGCATGAGCAAGGACAAACGTTCTGCTTCCGGCCTGACAGGCGGTGATGCGTTCAAAATGAACGAAGCACTGCTGGGTGGCAAAACAATTGCAGGTCCTTTCTTCGGCAAAGCAATGGTAAAAGCTATTGCGGTTGCGCAGACAAATGCATGTATGGGCAGAATCGTAGCATCCCCCACAGCGGGTTCCTGCGGTATCCTTCCTGCTGCACTGCTGACTTTGCAGGAGGAACGTAATATCCCTGATAAAGACCTGATTATGGCACTGTTTACAGCATCCGCAATCGGCATTGTTATTGCAACAAATGCAAGTGTAGCAGGTGCGGCAGGCGGTTGTCAGGCTGAATGCGGCGCAGCAAGTGCTATGGCTGCAGCAGCTCTGGTCGAACTGTGCGGCGGTACACCCAAGCAGTGTGAACATGCTTGTGCCATCGCGCTGAAAAATATTTTGGGGCTGGTATGTGACCCTGTTGCAGGCCTGGTTGAGATCCCCTGCATCAAAAGAAATGCCGGTGGCGTTGGGAATGCTCTCGTAGCGGCTGAACTGGCTCTGGCAGGTGTGGAAAGCCATATCCCTGCAGACGAAGTCATCGTAGCGATGAAAAAAGTCGGTGATATGATGTCTCCCACACTGAAAGAAACTGCGGAAGCAGGTCTGGCAACAACACCTACAGGCAAAAAACTTTGCGAAAAAGTATTTGGTTGATGCAAAACACAGCAAACCGGTATACTTTTCATATTTAGTTTTTCGTACAACCGTATCGTAACTCGCAATCATAAGTATTACAATTTAATAGGAGAAGGTAACAATGAGTATTATTCAGAAATGGAATAGCATTTCCTTAGTAAAAAGAATTCTGTGCGGCCTGGTAATCGGTGCGATTCTGGGTATGGCCGTTCCTCAGGTAACTGTAATCGGTATCCTGGGTACACTGTTTGTAGGCGCGCTGAAAGCGATCGCTCCCATCCTGGTATTCTTCCTGGTAATGGCTGCTCTGGCTTGTGGTCAGGAAGGCGGCGGTAAAACAATGGGTCGTGTAGTTGTACTGTATCTGGTTGGTACATTTGCAGCTGCTGTAATCGCTGTACTGGCTTGCCACTTCATCCCCGTAGTTCTGCCTCTGGGTTCCGGTGCTTCCACAGAAGGCTGGACAGCTGCTGGCGGCGTTGGCGAAGTATTCGCAAACCTGCTGTCCAACATCGTTTCCAACCCCATCGGTTCCATGGTAAATGCGAACTATTTGGGTATTCTGTTCTGGGCTGTAATCTTTGGTCTGGCTCTGAAAAAATCTTCCGATTCTACAAAGAAAGCTCTGAACGATTTTTCTGAAGCAGTAACATTCGCAGTTAGAACAGTAATCTCCTGCGCACCTTTCGGTATCCTGGGTCTGGTATTCACAACAGTATCCGAAAATGGTCTGGAAATCTTCACAGAATACGGTAAAGTACTGGCAGTTCTGGTTGGCTGCATGGCTTTTGTAGCTCTGATCCTGAACCCCATCATCGTATTCACACAGATCAAAGACAATCCTTACCCTCTGGTAGGTAAATGTCTGAAAGATTCCTTCATCACAGCATTCTTCACAAGATCCTCTGCTGCTAACATTCCCGTTAACATGACACTGTGTGAAGAACTGGGTCTGGATGAAGACAACTACTCCATCTCTATCCCTCTGGGTGCTACAATCAACATGGCTGGTGCTGCGATCACAATCACAGTTATGACTCTGGCTTGTGTAAACACACTGGGTATGGAAGTACCTCTGGCAATGAAAATTCTGCTGTCCTTCGTAGCAGCTATCTCCGCATGTGGTGCTTCCGGCGTTGCTGGTGGTTCTCTGCTGCTGATCCCTCTGGCTTGCTCCCTGTTCGGTATTTCCAATGATATCGCTATGCAGGTTGTAGGTATCGGTTTCATCATCGGTGTAGTTCAGGACTCTTGCGAAACAGGTCTGAACTCCTCCACAGATGCACTGTTCACAGCTGCAGCTGAATTCCATGATTTCAAAGTACAGGGCAAAGATATCTGGGCTTGGAGAAAGAAATAATCTTTCAAACAAATTTTTAGCAACAAACATACATATATAATTTTATAAAATTACGGTTGGTACGAGCTCCCCGTCGTGAAAACGACGGGGTTTTTTCTTTGTGATTTTGTGGGTAGTATGCCGAGCAAAGGGATCAGTAATAGGAAGCCTTAGGAATCACTTTCCAAATCTGGTTGTATTTTTTTCTATAATTCTTTATAATAGAAACAAGTTACACAAAGGAGGGGACACAGATGATTGTATTATTGGCGAAAAGCAGATTACTGGAAGGCAAACAACAGGAATTTCTTTCTATTGCAGAAAAGCTGGTGAAGGCCACAAGAGAAGAATCCGGCTGCGTGCATTATGATCTGGTGCAGGATGCAGCAGACGAAAAAACTTTCTATTTTGTAGAAAAATACCGTGATGAAGCTGCGGTGGAAGCCCATAAAACAAGTGCGCATTTTCAGACATATGTACCTATGATGAATGCGCTGCGGGAAGGTCCTTCCGAAGTAATAAAATGTATGACTGTTGACTTTTAAGGGGAAGTGAAGCGTGGTATCATGGCAGTTCCGAAGCTTTATAGAAAAAGATACATGCCGAGTGAAGTGGTTCATTTGAAAGATGACATAATCATGTATCAGGGCGAAAATGTGATGGTAACGAAATGGGATGTGTTACATCCAAAGGCAAAATTCAGCCATGGGGTATCTTGTTATTACATGGATAAAGGCTGGAAAGTCAGTAAGTTTTTGAACAAAAATGACGAATTGGTCTACTATTATTGTGATATCATTGATACGACATACAATCACGAAGAAAATTTTTATGTTTTTACAGACCTTCTGGCAGATGTCATTATCTATGAGGATGGATTTGTAAAAGTGGTGGACTTAGGGGAAATAGCGGAAGCGTTAGATGAGGGGATCATTACTGCTAGAGAGGCAAAACTGGCTCTTTCCCGTTTGGATGCGCTTCTGGAAGTGATCTATGGCGGCGGGCTGCCGGAAATGATCGCTTTTATGGAACAAAAGGTGTGATCGAATGAATAAGATTCATGAAGGTCATCGAGATAGGATGCGGGCTCGATTTTTGCAGGAGGGAGCAGATGGTTTTGCCATCCATGAAGTGCTGGAAATGCTTCTTTATGGTACCATTCCAAGAGGAGATACCAATGAAATCGCCCACCATCTTTTAGATGAATTCGGTTCGATTTCCAATTTAATAGAGGCGGATCCTTATGAAATCTCCAAAACGGCAGGCATAGGGATGAAGAGTGCGGTGTTTATTTCTTTGCTGCATGAATTGGTGCGCAGATATGAAAAAGAAAAAATAGCGCAGAAGACGGCGCTGATTTCTGTCCCCCGTTCGGTGGAATATTGCAAAATGCTTTTGGCATTTCGGCCTGCAGAACGTTTTTATGTTGTTTGCTTAGATAGCCGCAGGCAGATTTTGCATACGGCAAAGATATCAGAAGGCTCGATCAATGATGTGTTTATCAGTCCAAGGTTGATTGCGGAAAAGGCATTGAGGTACAAAGCGACAGGTGTGTTGTTATGTCATAATCATCCGAATGGTAGTGTAAAGCCGTCCTCAGAGGATATATTTATGACTGGGCATCTGATGTCATTGTTGAAACCGTTAGGAGTAGAGGTAATAGACCATATTATTATTGGGGAAAATCAATATTTTAGTTTTTGTGAAAATGATATGCTGAAAATTGAAAAAGTAAAAGAACAAGGAGGTTTTTCCTATGAATAAAAAACTATATCGATCTAAAAATGATGTGAAGATTTCCGGCGTTTGTGGCGGTATTGCAGAATATTTTGGCGCAGATGCCACCATTGTACGTCTGCTTTGGGTATTGGGCACGCTGATGAATTTCTTTATCGGTGTTGTTGCATATGTGGCATGTGTGTTTATTGTGCCTGAGGATCCCGGCTGTATCGATGTGGATTATGAAGAAAAGAAATAAACTCTGTAAAGAGATTTGAAAAAGAAGGAGAACAATACTATGGAACAGAAAAAACGTATTTTCAGCGGCATGCAGCCTTCCGGTGTGATCACACTGGGCAATTATCTGGGTGCATTGAAAAACTGGACAAAACTACAGGATGAATATGATTGTCTGTATTGTATCGTAGATATGCATGCGATCACAGTACGTCAGGATCCGGTAAAGCTGCGCAAACAGGCAAGAGACCTGCTGGTGCAGTATCTGGCGGTTGGTCTGGACCCTGAAAAAAACATCATGTACTATCAGTCCCATGTGCCTCAGCATGCAGAATTGGGCTGGATTCTGAATTGCTACACTTATATGGGCGAACTGAACAGAATGACACAGTTTAAGGATAAAGCATCCAAACATGCAGATAACATCAATGCAGGTCTGTTCACATATCCTACGCTGATGGCTGCAGATATTCTGCTGTATCAGACCGATCTGGTGCCTGTTGGCGAAGACCAGAGACAGCATCTGGAGCTGACCAGAGATCTGGCCCAGCGTTTTAATGGTGTATATGGCGATACATTCAAAGTGCCTGAAGCTTACATTGGCAAAGTAGGTGCAAGGGTTATGGCTCTGCAGGACCCTACAAAGAAAATGTCCAAATCCGATGAAAATCAGAATAATATCATTACACTGATGGATGATCCCAAAGTCATCATGAACAAGATGAAACGTGCCATGACAGACTCTGACAATGAAATCCGTTTTGCGGAAGATAAACCCGGCATCTCCAACCTGCTGAGCATTTACTGTGCAGTTACAGGCAAAACAATTGCCGAAGCGGAAAGAGAGTTTGCAGGTATGGGCTATGGTGCATTCAAGACAGCCGTTGGGGAAGCGGTTGTTGCAGATCTGGAACCTGTACAGAAGCGCGTAAAGGAGCTGGAAGCAAACAAGGATTATCTGGATGCAATCATCAAGGATGGTGCAGAAAAGGCAAGCCGTCTGGCAGACAGAACATTGACAAAAGTACAGCGTAAGGTGGGCTTCCCCAACCGCATTCGCTGATCAGTAAAAGTATTGAAACAGAAGGTTATGAAAAGCATTATCTTCGGATGATGCTTTTTTGTTTATACATATAGAAAGAAGGAGAACTATGAGCCGTTTATCGATTGAAACACCCGGACGTGCCCAAAATGTTCTGGATGGTCTGCATCAGGATATGGAACGACGCATCAGTGCCAGTGCCCACGGTCTGTGTCCTGTGGATATCTCTTTGAGTTATCTGCGCCTTTGTCATGCCCAGACTTGCGGGAAGTGCGTTCCTTGTCGTATCGGACTGGGGCAGCTGACAGATTTGATCGAAAAAGTATTGGATCAGGATGCTACGATGGAAACCATTGATACGATTGAAAGAACAGCAAAAGTAATTGCCGATTCCGCTGACTGCGCCATCGGTTATGAGGGGGCCCATATGGTGTTGCGGGGGATCCGCGGCTTCCGCGAAGATTTTGAAGAACATCTGCTGCATGGACGTTGCATTGCATCCCTGAGCCACCCTGTGCCTTGTGTGTCTGCCTGTCCTGCCCATGTGGATGTGCCCGGCTATGTGGCACTGGTGCGTGACGGAAGATATGAGGATGCAGTGAAACTGATCCGCAAGGATAATCCCTTTCCATCTTCCTGTGCTTATGTCTGTGAGCACCCCTGTGAATCCCAGTGCAGAAGAAGTATGGTGGATGATGCAGTAAATATCTGTGGCCTGAAACGCTTTGCTGTTGACCATGCAGAGCCTATGCCTGCACCCACACCCGCTGCATCCACCGGAAAAACTGTCGGCATCATCGGCGGCGGCCCCGGCGGCCTGACTGCTGCTTATTATCTGGCACAGATGGGTCATGAAGTAACTGTTTACGAACAGAGACCTCAGCTGGGCGGTATGCTCCGCTACGGTATCCCTGATTATCGTCTGCCCCATGACATTCTGGAACGGGATATCGACCATATCCTTTCCTCCGGCATCAAAGTCATCACTGATGTTTCCATCGGCAAGGATGTATCTATGGAAGACATCCAGAAAAGTTTCGATGCAGTCTATATCTCTATCGGTGCCCATAACGATAAAAAACTGGGCATTGAAGGGGAAGATGCCATCAACGTTGTCAGTGCAGTAGCTTTGCTGCGTCGCATTGGGGAAGGGGATGCCCCTGATTTCACCGGCAAGAAAATTTGCGTCATCGGCGGCGGCAACGTTTCCATGGATGCAACCAGAACAGCAAAACGACTGGGGGCAGAAAGTGTAACCTGTGTATACCGTCGTCGTGTGGATGATATGACTGCCCTGGCAGAAGAAATTGAAGAAGCGATGGCGGAAGGCTGTCAGATCCTGCCCCTGCAGGCTCCTGCCCGCATTGAAAAAGATGCAGAAGGCAAGGTAGCAGCCCTGTGGACAACACCTCAGATTATCGGCCCTTATGGCAAAGACGGCAGACCCAAGCCCATTTCTGCGGATGTGCCAGATTTCCGTATCGAATGTGATTATGTGATTGTAGCCATCGGTCAGGCCATTGATGCCCGTCCTTTTGAAGCCATCGGTATCAAGACATTCAAAGGCATGATTCAGGCGGAAGATACCTCTTCCGTTGCGGATGTGGATAACGTATTTGCTGGCGGCGATGCGGTTTCCGGCCCGTCTACCGTGATCCGTGCCGTTGCAGCAGGTAAGGTTGCAGCAGCGAATATTGATGCATATCTTGGCTTTGATCATAAGATCGGCAGTGATGTGGAAGTCCCTGCGGCTCATCTGACCAATACACCTCCCTGCGGCCGTGTGAATTTGAAGAGCCACTGTACACCGGATTGTCAGGGTAACTTTGATCTGGTCGTAGAAGGTATGAGTGCAAAAGAAGCGAAGCAGGAGTCCAGCCGTTGTCTGCGTTGTGATCATTTCGGCTTCGGCAGCTTTAGAGGAGGGAGGAATACAGAATGGTAAATTTGACCATCGATGGCCAGAGCGTGCAGGTGCCAAAGGGTACCACGATCATGGAGGCGGCAAAAACCGTCAATATCCAGATTCCTTCTCTGTGCTATTTAAAAGATATCAACGAGATCGCAGCCTGCCGTGTCTGCTGCGTAGAAGTGGAAGGGGAAAGGGCCATGGTAACGGCCTGCAACAACCGTGTCAAGGAAGGTATGGTGGTGCATACCAATTCTCCCCGTGCAAGAACCACAAGACGTACCAATGTACAGCTGATTCTGTCTCAGCATGACTGCAAATGCGCAACCTGCGTACGCAGCGGCAACTGTCAGCTGCAGAATATTTCCAATGATCTTGGTTTGTTTGAAAATCCTTTTGAAACTCAGCTATATAAAGGCGTGCGGAGTCAGTGGACAAAAACATTTCCGCTGTACCGTGATTTTAATAAATGTATCAGCTGTATGCGCTGCATTCAGGTCTGCGAAAAAATACAGACATTGGGAATCTGGGATCTGGCCGGCACAGGCAGCCGTTCCCGTATTGATGTATCTGATAACAGAGTTATTAAAGACTCCGAATGTGTGCTATGTGGTCAGTGTATTACCCATTGCCCTACAGGCGGCCTGAGAGAACGTGACGATACGGCGAAAGTTCGTCTGACTATGGCAGCGAAGGATAAAATCACGGTAGTACAGGTGGCACCGGCAGTGCGTACTGCGTGGGGGGAATATTTTGGTCTGAGCCGTGAAGAAGCGAGCATGGAACGTATGGCTGCAGTCCTGCGTCGGATGGGCTTTGATTATATTTATGACACAAACTTTGCTGCTGACCTGACGATTATGGAGGAGGGGAATGAGTTCCTGCATCGTCTGAAAAGCGGTGCGCTGGTGCGCTGGCCTATGTTTACCAGCTGCTGTCCCGGCTGGGTACGCTTCCTGAAGAGTCAGTATCCTGAATTGACCAGTCAGCTTTCTACAGCAAAATCTCCTCAGCAGATGTTTGGTGCAGTTGCCAAATCCTGGCTGGCTGAAAAACTAGGGGTAGCACCCGAAAAGATCTGCTGCGTATCCATTATGCCCTGTGTAGCGAAAAAAGCGGAGGCAGAGTTGCCTACCATGAGAGGGGATTATGGCCCCGATGTGGATATCGTTCTGACTACAAGAGAACTGGTGCGCATGATGCGGGCAGACAATCTGGATCCTCATTTTATCGGGGAAGAACCTGTGGATTCTCCTATGGGAACCCATACGGGGGCCGGTGTTATTTTTGGTGCCACCGGCGGTGTCATGGAAGCTGCCCTGCGTACAGCCTCCTTTGTGATGACAGGGGAAAATCCGGATGCGGATGCTTTTAAGGATGTTCGTACAGAACCCGGCCTGCGTGAGGCGACTTATGAAGTGGCAGGTATTCCTGTACGTTGCGCTGTTGTCAGCGGTCTGGGCAATGCCCGTGCACTTATCGAAAAGTTGAAGGAAGGCAAAGTGCACTATGACTTTGTGGAAGTGATGGCTTGTCCCGGCGGTTGTGTTGGCGGCGGTGGTCAGCCTATTTCTGTAGAGGATGAAGAACTCTACGGCGTCCGCGGCGAAAGACTGTATGAGTTGGATGCCAATAACCCTCTGCGTTTTTCTCATGAAAACCCTGATGTACAGACATTGTATCGAGAATTTTTGGGGGAACCCTTGGGGGAAACTGCCCATCACTTGCTCCATACCGATCATAAAGCATGGAATATGCCTGCACAGAAGTAAATAAATGATGATAGAGCCTGAAAGCCATTCGGATGATTATTCGAATGGCTTTTTTGCGAAATATGGACAAAGAACGATTAAAAGTATAAGAAGCAAAACATTCGTTTGGGGATACTTTTCAAAATGAGAGTATCTGCATTCTTTTTGGGGAAGGATAGGCGGGGAGGGATGGATATGGTGGAAGTGTTTTCCTATGAAGAAATGGAGCAGAAACAGCTGCCGCAGGAGATATTGCAGGAGATGCGCCGTTTCAGCTATGCCCGTTATGATTCCTTTGAAGGGTTTGATTGTGTCAGTCTGGAGATGTTGGATTATGAAAACCTTCTTCTGAGCAAAGGAAGTGTGCTGTTTTATCTGGAGAAAGAAAGAATTCTTTGCTTTACATCCAGAAAAGCAGAGATATCTGCACAGATGGAAGAATTGGAAAAGAAATATTCTTCCGAACGGATCATATATGCTTTTTTTGAGGAGCTGACAAAAGGGGATGACGTTGCTTTCGATGCCATTGAAAAAGAAACCATGGCATTGGAGGAAGCTTTGATCGTTACTGGAAAGCGGGACTGTGTGGCTGAAATCATCAGTCTTAGGAAGCGGTTGATGGTATTGAAAAAATATTATGAACAGTTTCTGAATGTGCTGGATATTCTGATAGAGAATGAAAATGGGATTTTTGACAGCAAAACCCTGCGTTCTTTTCGTATGCTCTATCGCAGAACGGAACGCCGCTTCCAGAATGTATTGAATTTGCGGGAAAGCGTAACACAGGTGCGGGAAAGCTATGAAGCGGAGGTGGATATCAGCCTGAACACAACGATGAAAATATTTACTGTGGTAACCACGATCTTTTTGCCATTGACGCTGATCGTTGGCTGGTATGGGATGAATTTTGATATGCCGGAATATGAATGGCCCCATGGCTATTTTTTTGTTACCGTTGTTTCTATTGCCTGCATTACCGCAGGGATATTGTTTTTCCGAAAAAAGAAATGGTTCTGAATTGTTCTTTGGATAAGGACATCTGTAAAATCACGCAGAACAAAATTTGAAAAAACTGTTGACAGGACTTTACAAAATGGTATAATTAACAATGTGTATAAACACAAGATATTGTAAATGCGTTGATGAGGACAGTAGTCCTTTCCTGACCGCCACAGAGAGGGATGCCCCGATGATTTCGGTGGGTGGAAGCATCCTGCGAGGGAAAGTGTATGAAGACCACCTCTGAGCGGCTCTAATACAGCCCGGTGACTCCGTTATCGTCGTAAAATGAGTGGTTTTATTGAAACAATAAGGGTGGAACCGCGGGAGTAATCTCGTCCCTTTTCTGTAGAGGAAAGTGGGTCGAGTTTTTTTATTGGAATTTTTAAGAAAACTTAACTTGCTTTCAGAAAATAATGTTCTAAAAAAGGAGAGAAAACTATGAAAATTACACTGAAAGACGGCGTAGTAAAAGAATTTGATAATGCTGTATCCGTACTGGAAATCGCAAAATCCATCAGCGAAGGTCTGGCAAGAAATGCTTGTGCCGGTATCGTTGACGGCGAAGTAAAAGATCTGCGTTATGTAGTAGACAAAGATGCAGAAGTTTCCATCTGCACATTTGAAGATGAAGCCGGCAAACTGGCATTCCGTCACACAGCATCCCATATGCTGGCACAGGCTGTAAAACGCCTGTATCCCGAAGCAAAGATCGCCATCGGCCCTTCCATCGCTGACGGCTTCTACTATGATTTCGATAGAGAAAAAGCTTTCACACAGGAAGAACTGGAAGCTCTGGAAGCAGAAATGAAGAAGATTGCGAAAGAAGATATCGCCATCGAAAGATTCGAACTGCCCAGAGCAGAAGCAATCAAATACATGGAAGAAAGAGAAGAACCCTACAAAGTAGAATTGATTCAGGATCTGCCTGAAGATGCTGTCATTTCCTTCTACAAACAGGGCGACTTCACAGACCTGTGCGCAGGCCCTCACCTGATGAGCACAAAAACAGTAAAAGCTATCAAACTGACAAGCGTTGCCGGTGCTTACTGGAGAGGTTCCGAAAAGAACAAAATGCTGTCCAGAATCTACGGTACAGCTTACCCCAAAGCATCCGAACTGGAAGCATACCTGACAATGATTGAAGAAGCAAAGAAACGTGACCACAGAAAACTGGGCAAAGAACTGAAACTGTTTGCTCTCTTGGATGAAGGCCCCGGTTTCCCCTTCTTCCTGCCTAAGGGTATGGTTCTGAAAAACACACTGCTGGACTACTGGAGACAGATCCACAAAGAAGATGGTTATGTAGAAATCTCCACACCCATCATTCTGAATAGAGAACTGTGGTACAGATCCGGTCACTGGGATCACTACAAAGATAACATGTATACAACAGTGATCGATGAAGAAGATTACGCAGTAAAACCCATGAACTGCCCCGGCGGTATGCTGGTTTACAAACAGGATATGCATTCCTACAGAGACCTGCCTATGCGTGTGGCTGAAATCGGTCTGGTACACAGACATGAAAAGAGCGGTGCGCTGCACGGTCTGATGCGTGTAAGATGCTTCAATCAGGATGATGCCCATATCTTCATGACAGAAGAACAGATCAAAGACGAAATCTCCGGCGTAATCAGACTGATTGACTCTGTATACAAACTGTTTGGTTTCAAATATCATATCGAACTGTCCACAAGACCCGAAGACAGCATGGGCTCCGACGAAGCTTGGGAAATCGCTACAGCAGGTCTGCAGAACGCGCTGGATGAAAACGGTATTGAATATGTAATCAACGAAGGCGACGGCGCATTCTATGGTCCTAAGATCGATTTCCATCTGGAAGACTCCATTGGCAGAACATGGCAGTGTGGTACCATCCAGCTGGATATGCAGATGCCCGAAAGATTCGAACTGGAATACACAGCTCCCGACGGCAGCAAAAAACGTCCCGTTATGATTCACCGTGTATGCTTCGGTTCTATCGAACGTTTCATCGGTATCCTGATCGAACACTTTGCAGGTGCATTCCCCGTATGGCTGTCTCCTGTACAGGTGAAAGTTCTGCCTATCTCCGAAAAATTTGCGGATTACGCAAACAGCGTGGCAGCAGCTCTGGATGCAGAAGGTATCCGTGTGGAAACAGACCATAGAGCAGAAAAGATTGGTTACAAGATCAGAGAAGCAAGAAACGAAAGAACACCTTACATCATCGTTGTGGGTGAAAAAGATCAGGAAGCAAACATGGTTTCCCTGCGTTCCAGAAAGAACGGTGAAGAAGGTCAGGTTGCTCTGGCAGACTTCATTGCAAGAATCAAAGAAGAAATCGAAACAAAAGTTCTGGACTAAGAAGAATTTTAAGGCGGAGAGCGATCTCCGCCTTATTTTGATTGACATGCTAAGGTTTTTCTGCTAAATTGATAAAGTTAATGTCGAACAAAAAAGTTTGAAAAAACAGGTAAAAAGTGTTTGACAATATTGTATACACATGATATACTACTACGGTAAACAAAGAAGAAGTTCCGCTTCTCACCTTATGGCATGAGCAAATAGGGTTAATACAGTA
Organism: uncultured Clostridia bacterium; assembly: GCA_937919015.1. GTDB lineage: Bacteria > Bacillota > Clostridia > Lachnospirales > Anaerotignaceae > Anaerotignum_A. The sequence continues at coordinate 16,861 of CALFPN010000052.1, read as the reverse complement.
TTTGAACAGAGGGTAGCTCTGTTTTTCTGTGTGCGGCGGATTTCTTCCGGCGCTTTCTTTTTTTAGAAGGAAGTGCTTGTGGATACAGTAAATTTGGGAGGTGCTTACCATTACTGAGTTAATGATTAACGAACAGATCAGAGACAAAGAAATCCGACTGATCGATGAAAACGGTGAACAGCTGGGTATCGTTTCTTCCAGAGAAGCGCAGAAAATCGCTGACGAAAGAAAACTGGACCTGGTAAAAATCGCTCCTACAGCGAAACCCCCCGTATGCCGCATTATGGACTACGGTAAATACAAATTCGATCAGGCGAAAAAAGAAAAAGAAGCCAGAAAGAAACAGAAAACAGTTGATGTGAAAGAACTGCGTCTGTCCCCCAGCATCGATACACACGATGTTCAGGTGAAGGTGAAAAAAGCCAACGAATTCCTGAAGGACGGCGACAAGGTGAAAATCAGCATCCGTTTCAGAGGCCGTGAAATCGGTCATTCCAAAGTTGGTATGCAGATCATGGAAGACTTCGCGAAAGCAACAGAAGAATTCGGCGTGATCGACAAACCTGCAAAAATGGAAGGCAAGAGTCTGGTTATGTTCCTTGCACCAAAGAACTGATCCGCAATGCGGAAGGAAACTATCACAAACATTTTTAGGAGGACAATACAATGCCTAAGTTGAAAACAAAAAAAGCAGCAGCGAAAAGATTTAAAGTTACCGGCGCAGGTAAAGTAAAAAGAAACAAATCCAACACTCAGCATATCCTGGGTAAAAAGTCCAGAAAGAGAAAAAGAAATCTGAGACATGCTACAACAGCTGACAGAACAGTAGAAAACAAAATCAAAAAGACACTGATTCCTTACGCTTAATCAGCAGTTTCAGGAATGACTATTTTTCGAGAATTATTTTTAGGAGGACTTTACAATGGCAAGAGTAAAAGGCGCGCTGAACGCTAGAAAAAAACATAAAAAAGTACTGAAGCTGGCTAGAGGCTACCGCGGTGCTAGATCCAAACAGTACAGAGTAGCAAAACAGTCTGTAATGAAAGCAATGGCATTCGCATTCGCTGGCAGAAAACAGACAAAGAGAGAATACAGAAGCCTGTGGATCGTAAGAATCAACGCAGCTGCAAGAATGAACGAAATTTCTTACAGCAAACTGATCCATGGTCTGAAAGTTGCTGGCGTAAACATCAACAGAAAAATGCTGGCTGAACTGGCTGTATCCGATCCCGCTGCTTTCACAAAACTGGTTGAAACAGCAAAAGCAGCTCTGTAATTTATCACAGAAACGCAAATCAAGGCTTTCATCTTCGGATGAGAGCCTTTTATATTATTCGGAGGATGCTTTATGGAAGCAATTTTAATAAAAGCCTGCGGCTTTCTGTTTATGATCGCATTAGGCTTTGTTTTGAAAAGGATCGGGCTGTTTTCTATCGAGGACAGCGGTGTATTGAGTAAAATTGTGCTGAAAATTACACTGCCAATGGCAATCATCAGCAATTTTAAAGGGCTGGAGTTAAGCAACAGTTTTCTGATTGCCATTATCATTGGTTTTGTGGTGCATTTTGTTGCCATTGCAGTTGTTTTACTGGTGACCAGAAAGAAACCTGCGGAGCAGAGAGCTTTTTATATCATTAATACTTCCGGTTTTAATATCGGACTTTGTACATTGCCCTATATGTCCAGCTTTTTTGCAGCGGAGGCTGTGGCTTTAGTCTGCATGTTTGATGTGGGCAATGCCATTATGTGTTTTGGATTTACCTTTGCCATAACCATGATGGTTTCCAAAGGGAAGGGGAATGTAAATAAAAAGGAAATTTTGAAAACGCTGTTTTCTTCCATGCCTTTTGTAACCTATCTGGTGATGATCCTGCTTTGCGCAGCCCATATTTCTCTGCCGGAACCTGTTTATACAGTGGCAGGTATGATCGGGCAGGCCAATGCTTTTGTGGCCATGCTTCTGATCGGGATTTTGTTTGAGCCGAAATTCAACAGGAATGAATTGAAGGACATGATGGGAGTATTCATCCTGAGAATGATCCTTGGGGTAGTTTTTGCTCTCTTTATTTATGAGCTGCTGCCCTTGCCTTTGATGTATCGTCAGATTCTTGCGGTGATTGTGTTTTCTCCGATCTTGAGTGTTGCGCCCATTTATACGGAACGCTGCGGATATAACCGCTCTGTGGCAGCTGTTTTGAATTCTCTGATGCTGCCTTTCAGCATGGTTGTAATGACGGTTTTGCTGATGCTGCTGAAGGTATACTGAATATTTTAGACCACTCTTTTGCGTGGTCTATTTTTGTGTGCAAAATACAAAAAACAGGCTGTAAGAGTCAAAAAAGTAAAGAATTTTTATACAAAAGAAGTAATTATGTATACAGTATCGAAAGGATGGAAAATAATTAGGAAAATGAAATTTTTTTGGTTGACAAACGTTAGCAAACTACTATAATTGATAATAAATTGCATCTATTTTTGTGCAATATATTATCCGAAAGAAAAAGGTCAGAAATGGCCAAAGGAGGAGTGGTAACAATGAATAAAGAAACAAATCTCGCGTGGGTAAACAGAGACGAAAGCGTCATTGCACCTTGTCAGCACCTGTCTTATTTCCCTATGACAATCGACCATATCGATCATGATATGATCTATGATGTAGAAGGTAATTCTTATATTGACTTCCTGTCCAGTGCATCTTCTTTAAACCTGGGCAGCTGCAATCCTTTGATTACAAATGCTGTAAAAGAACAGCTGGATAAATATTCTCAGTATACTATCGTATATACATACGGCAAACCTGCGATCGAATACGCAGAAAGACTGGCTTCCGTATATCCCGGTAAAGTTCCCGTAAAAGTTGCTTTCGGTAACTGTGGTTCCGATGCCAATGATGCTGCCGTAAAATTTGCAAGAGCATATACCAAAAGAACAAAAATCATTACATTTATCAACGGCTATCATGGCAGCACATACGGTTCCATGTCCATGTCCATGGTAACAACCAAAATGCGTGCTAAAATGGGTCCTACTCTGCCCGATATCTATTGCTTCCCCTTCTATGATGAAACAATTGAAGATGCAAGATGTGAAAGAGAATGTGTAGCCGATCTGGAAAGAGCCTTTGATACATATTTGGATCCTGAAGAAGTAGCAGCTGTGATTATCGAACCCATTCAGGGTGATGCAGGCCTGCTTCCTGCCCATAAGATCTTCATGAAAAAACTGTATGAACTGTGCCAGAAACATGGCATTATGTTCATTGCGGAGGAAGTACAGCAGGGCTTCTACCGCAGCGGTAAATTCTGGTCTATTGAACATTATGATATTATCCCCGATGGTATCATTATGGGTAAATCTGCCGGTGCCGGTTTCCCTCTGGGTGCTTTCATCGGTAAAGCAGAAATGATGGATGTGCTGCCTGCACCTGCACACCTGTTTACACTTTGCGGTAACGCAGTTTCCTGTGCAGCCGGTATTGCGCAGTTCGACTACATGCAGTCCGAAGAATTCCAGAACATTCTGAAAGAAAATACAAAAATCATGAATGACTGTCTGGCTGATATCTGCAGAAAACATCCCGATGTAGCTTTCAGCACCAGTGGTATCGATATGTCCAAGGCTCTGGTAATTAAGAAGAGAAATGAAAACGGCAATATGGTTCCTGATCCCGATGGCGCATACAAGATCCTGTTCCGTGCCTTCGAAAAAGGACTTCTGGTAATTTCTCTGGCAGGCAACAGACTGCGTCTGCAGCCACCTCTTAACATCAGACCTGAAAATCTGAAACGCGGTTTTGAAATCATTGAAGAAGCGATCGTTGATTATAAAGCAGGCATCATCACAGATGAATGTCTGAAATACAGAAACGGCTGGTAATATGTTATAAAAACAGAAAAAGAAGGATGGATTAAGATTTTTGGAAGGTTTGCCTGCCAAAAAATCTTAAACAGCTTTTTTGCGGAGCAAATGCACTGATATTTCTGAAAAAAATATCAGCACGTTACGCCGAATCTGGATAAAATAACCCCGACTTTTGTCGGGGTTTTCTTTTATTTGCAAAGGAGAAAATATAGGTCATTGACATTGGTGCCGGTGGGGCCGGTCATGATGAGGGCATCAGCTTCGGCCAATGCATAGTTGGAATTATTTTCTGCAAGGATAGCAGGAATAGAGATATCTTTTTCTTTCAGAATGGCTTTTGTAGTGCCGTCAACGATACCGCCCGCGGCATCTGTAGGGCCATCCGTACCGTCGGAACCGACCGCGGCAATGACAACACCCTCCATACTGCTGATGGCTTCTGCTGCAGAAAGAGCCAGTTCTTGATTTCTGCCGCCTTTGCCTTTTCCTGTAATGCGAACAATGGTTTCTCCGCCGCAGATGATGGCGCAGGGTGGTTTCAGGGGCAGACCGTCTTTTTGAATGGTTTTTGCGATGGAAGCAAGGAATTTACCTGCTTCCCTTGCTTCGCAGTCCAGCATGTTTGTCAGGATCATTGGTGTATAGCCAAGGGTTTTTGCTGCTTTTGCAGCATCCTCGCAAAGCTGCGTCACACTGCCGGTGATCTCCATGGTCACATTGGAGAGGGATTTCGGTGTTTCCTTAGCCAGCTGTGTCTGCATTTCCTCTGTCAACCGCAGTCCATATTTTTCAACAACCCCAAAGGCTTCTTCGGAAGTGGAAGCATCGGCACAAGTGGGGCCGGAGGCAATGGAATCGGGTCTGTCTCCAAGAATATCGCTGAGGGCAATGCAGAATACCTTGGCAGGAGCGCAAAGTTCAGCGAATCTGCCGCCTTTGACAGCGGAAAGATGTTTGCGGATAGTATTCATTTCCACGATATCTGCACCGCATTTTAGCAGCTGTTCTGTGATATCCAGAAAGTCTGCCAGTGTCAGCCCGCCTGCAGGGCTTTCAAACAGGGCAGACCCGCCGCCGGAAACCAGAAAGAAAACGGTGTCTTTTTCATTCAGATCAGAAACGGCTTCCATGATTTTCTTTGTGCCGCTGATGGTATTTTTATCAGGCAGAGGATGCCCTGCTTCCAGAATGGTAAAACCGGGAATTTCTCCCTGGGCGTGATCGTATTTTGTCAGTACGATGCCTGTATCGATGGCATGGGGTATATTTTCAGCAGCTGCTTTTGCCATGTTCCATGCAGCTTTGCCAATGGAAATGACGATGACCTTTCCTTCGAAGGGGAAATCCTTACCGCGAATGGCTTTTTTTACTGCTTCATCGGGCAGGGAAGCGCGGATTGCGTTATGGATGATATATTTTGCATCAGACAGGAGCTGATCCATAGAAACACCTCTATTCTGTGTAGTTTTTCTTTTCTTAAAGTGTAGCATATGGAAGGGCAAAAAGAAACAGAAGGAAAGGAAAACATCTTATAAACAGGAAAAGAGAGTCACTGGCGGGCGACTCTCTGAAAAAGGGGAGGGTATGTATACTATGTTAGTTTCTGCACCTCTTTTTTGAGGTTATGGTTATCTTACCCTGTCAATATGAATTTGGTATGGCTTGTTTGTAAACATTTTATGAACATTTGGAATTCTCGGAAAAAAGGCTGTAATTCTGGCAAATTTGCGTTACAATGAGGACTGGGAGGAGTGAAAAACATGTTTGGAAAACAGGAAATAAAAACATTTTTGGAAGAAAAGAAGATCCCTTTTACCTGGGTAGAACATAAGGCGGTTTATACCATCGAAGAGATGGAAGAACTGGGACTGGAAAGCATGGATGAAATTGCAAAGAATCTTTTTCTCAGAGATCAGAAAGGGAAACGCCATTTTCTCGTAGTGGTAAAGGGGGAAAAGCAGGTAAATCTGAAGGAATTGGGGGAAAAGCTGGGGACAAGACTTTCCTTTGCTTCTGAAGAAAGACTGGAAAAATATATGGGCCTGAAAAAGGGCTCTGTTACTCCACTGGGTGTGTTGAATGATGAAACCTGTGCTGTAGAGGTTTTCTTTGATGAGGACTTCTGCAAGATGGAAAAGATTGGCGTACATCCCAATGAAAATACAGCCTCTGTGTATCTGTCTCCCGATGATCTGCTGAACATTATCCGTGGACATGGAAATGCACTGGAAATCATTTCTTTTGCCTAAGATTCTCAGAAAAAACATTGAGAAAGACTTGCTTTTATGATAAAATATTTAAGATTGTGGAAAGTATGTCCTTTTCACAAAATGTTTGCATTTTGAAAGGAAACGAACATGGAAAATAAAGTTGGAACCGCTGTCAAGCCTAGTGAACTGGAACTGACAAGACAGCTGGAATATATTCGTTCCATTCGTGAACAGAATGATGCTTATGAAGCAGAAAATGGCAAAAAGAAAAAGTTTTACAGTCTCGCCATGGGCTGTCAGATGAATGCCCACGATTCCGAAAAACTGGAAGGCATGCTGACAGAGATGGGGTACGAACGCACAGAAGCAGAAAAAGAAGCAGATTTCATTATCTACAATACCTGCTGTGTGCGCGAAAATGCGGAGCTGAAGGTATATGGCAAGCTGGGTTGGCTGAAGCATTATAAAGAAACAAAAAATCCCAATGCCATTATTGCCCTCTGCGGCTGCATGATGCAGCAGGAAACAGTTCTGCAGACGCTGCGTCAGAAATACCGTCATGTGGATATCGTTTTTGGCACGTTCAATTTGTATAAGCTGCCTGAGCTGGTGGCAACACGTATGGAAAGTGACAGAACCGTATATGATATCTGGCAGGAACATCAGGAAGTGGTGGAAGACCTGCCTATCATCAGACATTTCCCTTATAAGGCGTCTGTAAATATCATGTTTGGCTGTAACAATTTTTGTTCTTACTGCATTGTGCCTTATGTGCGCGGCAGAGAACGCAGCCGCACTCCGGAAGATATCCTTGCGGAAGTGCGTAAACTGGCAGCAGATGGCGTAAAAGAAGTCATGCTGCTGGGTCAGAATGTAAATTCTTACGGAAAGAATCTGGACAACCCCATTTCCTTCGCAGAACTTTTGCGTATGGTAAATGAGGTAGAAGGCATTGAGCGCATCCGTTTCATGACTTCTCACCCCAAGGATCTTTCCGATGAATTGATAAAGGCGATGGCAGAATGTGACAAGGTATGCAAATATCTGCATCTGCCTGTGCAGAGCGGCAGCAGTGAGATTCTGCGCCGCATGAACCGCCATTATACCAAGGAATCTTACATGGAGATCGTGCGCAAGGCAAGAGAGGCAATGCCCGGTATTACTCTGAGCACAGATATTATCGTAGGGTTCCCCGGTGAAACAGAAGAAGACTTCCAGCAAACACTGGATGTCATTCGCGAAGCAAGATACAGCACGGCCTTCACATTCATTTATTCCAAGCGAACAGGTACCCCTGCGGCGGTGATGGAAAATCAGGTGCCGGAAGATGTGGTAAGTGATCGTTTCAACAGAATGCTGGATGTGCTGAATCCTATCGTCCACGAAGTGCATGAAGAACAGGTGGGCAAGGTGATGACAGTCTTTGCGGAAGAAATGAGCAAACAGAACAGCTCTATCCTGACGGGACGTGCCGACAACAATATGCTGGTACATTTCCCCGGCACGGAAGATTTGATCGGACAGATGGTTTCCGTTAAAATCGTCGATAACAAAACATTTTATTTAATTGGTGAAAGGATTTAAGGTGAACAATTATGGCAACAGTATTTGAAATGGCAAGAGCACTGGGTGAAGAACTGCAGAAAACTCCTCAGGTAGAAGCACTGCTGGCAGCAAAAGAAGCATACGAAAACGATCCCGAAGTTTCTAAGCTGGTAGCAGAATATACACAGATGCACTATGACTTCGAAGCAAAAATGCAGCAGGGCGGCATTGAAATCGAAGAACAGAGATCTTTCAACGAAAAAATGAAAGAAATGGGCGAACAGATCAGAACAAACAAACTGGCTTCCGATCTGTATGTAGCAGAACAGAACTTCAATAACTTCATGAACGCTGTATTTAACATCATTACAGCAACTCTGACAGGCGAAGAACCTGAACAGGCTGGCGGTTGCGATCCCAGCTGCTGTTCTTCCTGCGGCGGCGGCTGCCACTAATCCGCTTGCACCAAAAACAGGTTTTTGGTGAGGGCAGACAGATGAATAAACAGACGAGTTCCATCGACAGAATACCTTGAAACTCGCTGTTGTCCTCGGCGGAAATAAATTCCGCCTGCGGATTTCACTCAGGAAACCTGCGGTTTCCCGAACCCTTCCGCATGATATATCGAAATTTTATTACCCGAACTCCTTTTCAGGGGTTCGGGTATGCTTGCTAAAAAAGGAGAAGGAGGAAGGACATCCATGGCGAAGATCACACCCATGATGCAGCAATACTTTGAAATCAAAGAAAATTATAAGCATTGCCTGCTCTTTTTCCGTTTAGGGGATTTTTATGAAATGTTTTTTGAGGATGCAGTTATTGCATCCAAGGAGCTGGAGATCACTCTGACGGGGAAGGACTGGGGACAGGAAGAAAGAGCCCCCATGTGCGGCGTACCTTTCCATTCTGCCGATGGCTATATTGCCCGTCTGGTGGAAAAGGGATATAAGGTGGCCATCTGCGAACAGGTGGAAGATCCTAAGGCTGCAAAGGGGTTGGTGAAGCGTGATGTTGTCCGTGTCATCACCCCCGGTACGGTTGTAGACAATGCAGTTCTGGATGAAACAAAAAATAACTATATCCTCTCCGTTTATAGCTCTAGCAGCGGTTACGGTATCGCAGTCTGCGACGTAACCACAGGCGAATTCCAGACAACGGAGTTCGGCAGCGTACAGGCAGCGGCAAAAATTCTGGATGAAACGGCTCGATTCTCTCCTGCGGAACTGATCTGTAACTATGAGTTTCTGGGAAGCCCTTTGGCCAAGGAGATGGAGCAGAGATTTCATCTGTTCCTCAATGATATCGACAGCCGTATGTATGATTATAATACCGCAAAAGATGCTCTGTTGCAGCATTTTAAGGTAAAAACACTGGATGGTTTTGGGCTGAAAAAGAAACTGCTGGCAACGGCGGCTTCCGGTGCGCTGATGTGGTATCTGAACGAAACACAGAAAAATGACCTGAGCCATATTTCTTCTCTGAAATATTACACCACAGGGGATTTCATGCTTTTGGATGTTTCCAGCCGTCGAAATCTGGAACTGACAGAGACCATGCGGGAAAAGAACAAAAAAGGTTCTCTCCTGAGTGTTCTGGATAAAACCCAGACGGCCATGGGCGCAAGACTTTTGCGCAAATGGGTGGAACAGCCCTTGCTTTCCAAAGAAGAGATCAATAAACGACTGGATGGGGTAGAGGAACTGTTTGGAGACCTGTTCTTAAGAGAAGAAATCAAGGATATCCTCCGTTCCATGTACGACTTTGAGCGTATCATGTCCCGTGTGGTATATCAAAATGCCAATGCCAGAGATCTGGCGGCTCTGAAAAATTCCATTGAAAATCTGCCTTTGTTGAAGAATATTCTTTCCAGATGTAAAAGTCCTTATCTGAAGGAACTCCATGGACAGCTTGACCCTCTGGAAAATATCCATGAGCTGATCTCCTGTTCCATTGTGGAAGACCCTCCCTTTTCTGTCAGAGAAGGCGGCATGATCCGGGAAGGCTTCAATGATGAACTGGATACCTATGTGAAAGCCAAGGAAAACGGTACGGCATGGATCAGAGAACTGGAAGAAAAAGAAAAAGAACAGACAGGCATCAAAAATCTAAAGGTGCGCTACAATAAGGTTTTTGGCTATTATATCGAAATCACCAGATCCAATCTGGAAATGGTGCCGGAAACTTATATCCGTAAACAGACACTGGCTAATGCGGAACGTTTTATTACCCCTGAACTGAAGGAACTGGAAGAAATCATCCTTGGCGCGGATGATAAAATCACAACGCTGGAATATGACATGTTCTGTGAAATCAGAAATGCCGTTGCGGCGGAAGTGGAACGCATTCAGTTCTGTGCCTATGTCGTTTCTGTCATCGATTGTCTGCAGTCTTTGGCAGAAGTTGCCCAGAGCATGCACTATGTAAAACCTATGGTGGATGATGGTGATATCATCGACATCAAGGGGGGCAGACATCCTGTAGTGGAAAAAATGATGAGTGGTCAGTTCATCCCCAATGATACATATCTGGATGAAAATGATACCAGACTGGCCATCATCACAGGCCCAAATATGGCAGGGAAATCTACCTATATGCGTCAGACGGCCCTCATCGTTCTGATGGCGCAGATCGGCAGCTTTGTTCCTGCCGAGGAAGCCCATATTGGTATTGTAGACCGCATTTTCACCCGTGTCGGCGCATCTGATGACCTGAGTGCAGGTCAGAGTACCTTCATGGTGGAAATGACGGAAGTGGCAAATATTTTGAATAATGCCACAAATAAGAGTCTGCTGATTCTGGATGAAATCGGTCGCGGTACCAGCACCTTCGATGGTCTGTCCATCGCATGGGCAGTGCTGGAATATATTGCGGATACCAAACAGATCGGTGCAAAAACTTTATTTGCGACCCATTACCATGAACTGAGCGAACTGGAAGGCAAGCTTTCCGGTGTGAAAAACTACTGTATCGCCGTGCAGGAGCAGGGGGAAGATATTATTTTCCTCAGAAAAATCCAGCGGGGCGGTGCAGACCATAGCTATGGTGTGCAGGTAGCCAGACTGGCAGGTCTGCCCAATAAGGTGATCCGCCGCAGCGGTCAGATCCTGAAACAGCTCAATGCAGCGGATATTACGAAAAAAGCGAAAAAAATCGCTGTGGAATCCAAGGAACAGCAGGAAGAAACAGCGAAACAGATAAATATGTTCAATATGGCTGAAACCCAGCTGGCAGATGAACTCTGCAAACTGGACGTGATGGCCATGACCCCCATTGAAGCTCTGCAGACCCTTTTTGAACTGCAGAAAAAGGCAAAGGGGATGTAACCTTTGAGGAAGGAGGAGCATCATGCAGAAAATCAGACTGCTGGACTCCAAAACCATCAATAAAATAGCGGCAGGGGAAGTGGTAGAATCCCCGAAATCCGTCGTGAAAGAACTGACGGAAAATGCCATCGACGCCGGTGCAAGCAGCGTAACGGTGGAAATCAAGGACGGCGGCATTTCCTATATCCGTGTTTCCGATAACGGTAGCGGTATTCCCAAGGAACAGGTGAAATCCGCTTTTCTGCGCCATGCCACCAGCAAGATGACACAGATCGAAGATCTGGAACACATTTTTACACTGGGGTTCCGTGGGGAAGCCTTGGCATCCATCGCGGCAGTGGCGCAGGTGGAAATGCTGACCAAAACGAGGGAGGAAGAAACGGGCACCCGTATTCTCATCAATGCAGGAGAAATTGAAGCGATGGAAGATGCAGCCTGCAGAGAAGGCACTTCCATTACGGTGAAAAATCTGTTTTATAATGTTCCTGCCCGCAGAAAATTTTTGAAAAAACCTGCCACAGAAAGCGGATATGTCTCCGATTTAATCAATAAAATTGCATTGGGACATCCCGAAGTAGCGATCCAATATATCAATAATGGCAATACCGTTCTGCATACGGCAGGCAATAATGACCCCAAAACGGCGGTATTCTATGTTTACGGTAAGGACGCAGCAAACAATATGCTGCCCATTTCCTACAAAAAAGGGGAGTATGCGGTAAGTGGTCTCGTTGGTAAGCCGGAACTGTGCAGAGCAAACCGCAACTATGAAAATCTGTTTATCAATGGCAGATTCATCAAAAATGCAGTGGTTTCTTCCGCGGTGGAGGATGCCTATAAAACAAAGCTTCTTATCGGTAAATTCCCCGTATTTGTGCTGAATCTGGAGGTAGAACCTGCGCTGGTGGATGTGAATGTTCACCCTGCCAAGCTGGAGGTTCGCTTCAAAAATGATGATGAGGTATATGAATTTTTCTATAACGCAGTTTCTAAAGCATTACAGGACACTGTTTTGATACCGAAAGCGGTTTTGGATAAAAAACCAAAAGAAAAACAGCCAATACCGGAACAGCAGACTTTAACAGAAACGCTTAAAAAAATAGAAATTCCTGAGATAAAAGCAGAAATACCTCCGGTAAAACCTGAAGAAAAATCTGAGATGGAATCTGTGCTCCTTTCCAAAGAGGAAAAGGAAAAGATGAATGTATTAAAGGTTGAAAAACCTCTGGAAACCAGAACGGTTGTGCCTGCAGGCGGCAGAAGTGTGGATGAACTATTGAAACGGAAGCCTTCTGGATTTGGTGTGGCACAGAAAGCAATGCCTTATCTGAAAAAAGAACCCGTGAAGCAGGAACTGCCCAAAGCAGAACCTGTGCAGGAGTCTGTAAAAACAGAACCACCCAAACAGGCAGAATTTCCTCTGCAGAAAGAAGAAAAACAGGCAGAAAAGAAATCATTTTTCCATGATTATAAAATCATCGGTCAGGTATTCCGTACTTATTGGATCGTGGAGCAGGGAGAATGTCTGTATCTCATCGACCAGCATGCGGCCCATGAACGGATTCTTTTTGAAGAACTGATGAACAAGTTTAAAGAGGAAAAAGTCATTTCTCAGCGGATGCTGACACCTTTGATGCTGAACCTGACTCCCATGGAAACAGAAGTGCTGCGGAACAACAAAGACCTTCTGGAAAGTTTTGGCTTTGAGCTGGAGGATTTTGGCGGCAAGTTTGCACTGTGTTCCACTCCATATCTGCTGCAAAATCCTACAGGCATGGGATTCTTTACAGATATTCTGGACAGACTGGCAGAAGAACGCATCACAAATGTATATGATACGAAAATTCTGGCGGTTGCTACCATGGCCTGTAAGGCGGCTGTCAAAGGCCATGATGTGCTGAGTGTTCGGGAGGCGGAAGCATTGATCCATCAGCTTCTGCAGCTGGAGCATCCTTTTACCTGTCCCCATGGCAGACCGACCATTGTGGAATTGACAAGATACGAAATGGAAAAAATGTTTAAACGTATCCAAAACTAAGTAGGTGAATCTATGAAAAAACCTTTGATTGTGATTGGCGGGCCTACCGCCTGCGGTAAAACAGGGTTTTCCATCCAACTGGCAAAGAAGATCGGCGGAGAGATCATTTCTGCAGATTCTATGCAGATATACAGATATATGGACATTGGTACGGCGAAGGTAACGCTGGAAGAAGCCGATGGTGTCCCCCATTATCTCATTGATGAACTTGACCCTGATGAAGAATATAATGTGATGATTTTTCAGCAGAAGGCGAAGGCATATATGGAAGAGATCTGGGCAAAAGGAAAAGTACCGATCCTTGTAGGCGGCACGGGCTTCTATATCAATGCACTTCTGTATGATAACGATTTTACGGAAACGGAGAATGATACTTCCTACCGTGAGGAATGTTATAAACTTGCTCAGGAACAGGGGCCGGAGGTGCTGTTTGAACGCCTGAAGGAAATCGATCCGGAATATGCAGAAATCATGCATGCGAATAATGTAAAGCGCGTGACCCGCGCCTTGGAATATCATTATCTGACAGGACAGAAATTTTCTGAACATAATGCCGAGCAGAAGGAAAAGGAAACACCCTATGATACGGCAGTAATTATCCTGAATATGGACAGAGAAAAACTTTATGAACGCATTGAACTGCGTATCGATCTCATGATGGAGCAGGGACTTTTGGAAGAAGTGAAGGGGCTGCTGGAAAAAGGCTATTCCCCTGAACTGGTTTCCATGCAGGGGATCGGCTATAAGGAATTTGTGCCATATTTCAATGGGGAATGTACGCTGGAAGAAGCGGTGACACAGCTGAAAACCAATACCCGCCGCTTTGCCAAACGCCAGCTGACATGGTTCCGTCGTCAGATCGACGGCCTTTGGGTCGATATGAGTAAAACGACGGGCGAAGAAGCCATGGAGGATGTGCTGTGTTATTTGAAGCAGCAGAAAATCCTGTAAAAAAAGAAAAGTGTAAGAAGAGAAAAGCAGAAAGGAATGTTTCGAAATTGAAAAAATCTTTCGCAAAATATATTGCCTTGTTTTTGGCAGCCATGTTTACATTCAGTGCCGTTGGCTGCGGTAAGGACAAAGCAGAACAGCAGAATACTGCTGTGGAAGAAAACGCTGCTGATGCCAAAGGTGGCGAAAAGAAAGAAGAATCTGCAGAGAAGGAACTGCTGCAGAAGGCATGGATTATGGCAGAGGATGCACCTGAAGTGACAGCTTCTGCAGCGATTTTGATCGAAGAAGCTACTGGTACGATTCTGTATGAAAAGAATGCAGATCAGAAAATGTATCCTGCCAGCATGACAAAGGTGTTGACTGCCTTGGTCGCACTGGATCATTTCAAGCCTGAAGAGCTGATTAAAGTTGGTACAGAAGTCAATGAAGTATCTCTGGATTCCAGTAAGGCAGGCCATGTGGTTGGTGAAACCCTGACCATGAAGAATGCGATTCGCGGTCTGATTATCCCTTCCGGGAATGACTCTGCCAATGTGGTTGCTGCGGCAGTGGCCAGACGTGTGGAAAATGATGAAAACCTCAGCTTTAGCCAGTGTGAAGTGGTTTTTACAGATCTGATGAATAAAAAGGCAGAAGAGCTGGGGGCGACAAACAGCCATTTCTCCAATGCCCATGGATATCATGCAGAGGATCACTATACAACAGCAAAGGATATGGCTTTGCTTTCCAGAGCCTTCATGGAAAACAAGACATTGGAAGAAATCGCCAATGAAAAAGGCTTTTCCGGCAATGGCGCAGATGATATGTTCGCAACGGATGCATCCGTAAAAACGCAGGATTACGCATGGCGCAGCCACAATCTGCTGATTACAGATGGGGAGTATAGCTATGGTTATGCTTCCGGTATTAAGACAGGGTTTACGGATGAAGCAGGTGATTGCGTAACAGCAGCAGCGAAAAAGGACGGCATGAACCTGATCGCCGTTGTTTTCCATTCCGAAGACCCCAATCGTTGGTTGGACGCGAAAAACTTATTTGAATATGGATTCAATGACTATGCAGAAGTGAAAGTGGCTGGAGCCGATGAAGCAGTTGCAGAGGCGGCTTTGACAAAACATAAGAAATCTCAGGGGGATACACTGTCTGTCGTTCTTGGGGAACCTCTGGTGACATACCTGCCTGCGAATATGGCGGATAAATTGAAAGTGACCGTAGAATATAACGAAACCTATGCAGAAACAGACAAGGAAGGTAATGTTTCTCTGCGGGCACCTATTGAAAAAGGTGCGGAAGTGGGGACGGCTTCTTATAAAGTTGGCAGCAAAGTTGTTCTGGAAACGCCTGTTTATGCTGGCAGAGATGTGGCAAAAGGAAATATTTTCAGTACGATCGGTCATTTGTTCAGCAATATTTTCACACTGAAAGGCATTCTGACAGTTGTGGGTATCGTTGTAGTGATCGCTGTGGTGCTTCTGGTTTTGAAACTGATCGGCGGCCACAGATCCAGACCTAGAAGCGGCTATGGCTTAGGTGCACCATCCCGCAGAAATACGGGTCTGACCATGAATCTGAATGGTAGAAAGAGAAGAACCCGCCGCAGAAGAAGATTTTAAAAAAAGAAAGAAGTCTCAAACGAGACTCCTAACAAAAAAGAGCCTTAAGGGCTCTTTTTTATTTATCATCATTTTTCTCTTTTCTGGGAGGGCGGGGGCCTTCATACTGATAATAGTCTGTTTTGATTCGACCATTGAACAGTTTTCTTTTTCTGTCTGCTTTTCTGCCATAGAGAGATTCAAAATATTCCATGGAAGTGATGATATAGGCAGACCATGTGGTATCTGTTTTCATGGTCGCACCCAGTGCGCGATACATATTTTCAACTTCCTTCAGTTCACCGATACGTTCCCCATAAGGCGGGTTAGAGATCAATACGCCGTATTTCCCGGGCAATGTTACCTCCTGAGAGGGCTTCACTTCGAAGGTAATGCAGTCATCCCCACCTGCCAGTTCCGCATTGGCTTTTGCCAGTTCGATGGCATCGGGGTCGATATCACTGCCGTAAATTTCTGGCATTACATCATAGTCGATGGCCTGATATGCTTCTTTTCTTGCCTGCCTCCAAAGGTATTTGCCGATTCTTTCCCATTCTTCGGAAGCAAATTTTCGGTTCAGCCCAGGGGCGATATTTCTTGCCAGCATGGCTGCTTCAATGGGGATCGTGCCGGAACCGCAGAAGGGATCCAGAAGAATACGGTCTTTTCTCCAATAGCTTAACTGGATCATAGCGGAAGCCAGAGATTCCTTCAAAGGGGCATCCATGGCAGAAGCGCGGTAACCGCGCATATGCAGACCGCTGCCGCTGGTGTCGATGGCCAGTGTAACCACATCCTTCAGGATACTTACCTGAATGGTATAGGAGGCACCGGTTTCATCAAACCAGTCTGTTTTATATTTTTCCTTCAGCTTTTCAACAACGGCTTTTTTTACGATGGCCTGACAGTCGGGAACGCTGAACAGTGTGGATTTTACGGATTTCCCAACGACAGTAAATTTGCCGTCTTCAGGGATCCAGTCCCCCCAGGGCAGCTCTTTTGTCTGATCGAACAGTTCTGTAAAAGTCACTGCTTTGAAGGTGCCCATTTTCACCCATACACGACCGGCACAGCGCAGCCACAGGTTTGCTTTTACAATGTCGGATTCGTCCCCTGTGAATTCTACCTTACCGTCAGATGTTTTGATATTCTGAAAACCGAGAGCCTGACACTCTCTTTTTACTACGGCCTCTAAGCCGAAAGTGGTTGTTGCGATCAAATCGATGCTCATGTGTTCTCTCCAATCTATGATTTCAAAAGGAAGGGTTTCTAATTCATTAGTATATCAATTTTTTATAGAAAAAGAAAGAGATAAAGAATCCTTTTTAAAAGATGTGA
>CALFPN010000051.1 GCA_937919015.1 uncultured Clostridia bacterium | reverse complement strand
ATTCTACAATAAGAGGTCTCTTTTTACTATTGTCCGATTTTACTGGTTCGGTTCACTTATTTGAACGCCTTTTTCTATCTTCCTTTCTCCGCCTTTTTGGAAAAATAAAAATACAGACAGGCAAGAAACCACAAAATATCTCATAGGATAGGAGTGTAACAACACACTTTATCTTAAGGAGGTATTTTTATTATGTGTGGATTTGGCTGTGGTAACGACAATGGTATCATCTGGATCATCATTCTGCTGTGCCTGTGCGGCAACAACAATGGCAACGGCTGCGGCTGGGGCGACAACAGTTCCTGGATCTGGATTATCCTGCTGCTGTGCTGCTGCGGCAACAACAACAGCATCGGCAACAACTGCAGTTCCTGCTAATACCTACCGAAGGGCTCCCGCATTTTGCGGGAGCCTGTCTCATTTTGCGGAGAAAAAAACGGAATCCATACCGCCTTCCTTTTAAAATGAAAGGGAGGTGATTTTTTATGATGGAAAAAAAGAAGAAGGAAAGGATCATTCGCAGTTGGATCGAAGAAGAGAAGGAACGGCTTTTGGAAAACGCCTATGGCAGAGAAAACCCGTTTTTGGAAGCATTTTATACCCAATGCATCGAAAGTACTGCTGCCGATGCCCATGAGGTTTTTCTGGAAACGCCGCTGATGTTTAATTATTTCAGAGAAAAGCTGGACAGGCTGGATCAAGAGACATTATCCCGTTTTTTTAAGTTGGCAGCCATCCACCATACCATTCGTATCGTTCGCCGCAGGAAAAAAGAACTGGACTGGGAAGAAATGAAAGGTGCTCTGATAGAAATTTACGGATTGGAGCAGAAAGAACGGGATATGGCGGAATTGCTGTATCAGTGTGCGGCAAGTTATCAGACGAGATTTCATGAGCTGTTCCACAAGACCACGGCAAGATATCTTTTCGGCGATCGGGAGCTGTCTGGTTTTTCCTTCGCTTTTATCGGCAATTTCTGGTATAATTCCTATAGTAGTTTTATGGGCTCCTTTACGGGATATGTACCATTCCATATCCGTCTGCGGGATGCCCTGTAAAAACGGAGGGATTTCGGCATGGCAAACAAATGGACAGAACAACAGAAACAGGCCATAGAAGCAAGGGGAAGCGATCTGCTCATTTCTGCGGCAGCAGGCAGCGGGAAAACGGCGGTGCTGGTAGAACGCATCATCACCCGCATCATTGAAGAGGAACAGGATATCAGCCGCCTTTTGGTGGTGACCTTTACCAAGGCGGCGGCAACGGAAATGCGCCAGCGCATTGGAGGGGCCATTGCAAAAAAACTGGAGAATGACCCCAATAACATCCACCTGCAGAGCCAGATGGCTTTTTTGCCGCGGGCGGATATCAAGACCATCCATGCTTTTTGCCTGCAGGTCATCAAAGAATATTATCATATTCTGGAGATTGACCCTGCTGTCCGTACGGCTGATCCTGCGGAAGTGAAACTCCTGCAAAAGGAAGTGCTGGAGGAGCTGTTTGAAGCATTGTATGCCGAAGAAAATAACGAATGGTTTTTAAATTTGCTGGAAACGTTTACGACCTCCACGAAAGACGAGAAACTGAAAGATCTGATCCTGCAGGCGTATACCTATGCAGAAGGTGCACCTGCTCCCGCAGAATTGCTGGATGCAGCGGCGGAAGGTTTTGACCTGAAAGAAGGACAGACCGTGGATGACTGCAAATGGTTTTCCTTTATCCGCGAAGGTGTGCGAAACAATGTGGAGTATGCCCTGTATCAACTGCAGAAAGCCTTTTTGCTTTCGGATGGCGGTGAATTTGAGGGCTACCACAATCTCTTGGAAAAAGAAGTGCAAATGGTGAAAAACCTGCGGGATGTGCTGGACAGGCCTTATGCAGATTGGCGTTTGGCTTATATTGCCGTGGATTTTGCCCGCCTGCCTGCCTATCGCGGGGCGGAAAGGGAGTTTGCGGAGGTTATCAAGGAACTGCGGAATGATGCCAAAGAGGCCATCAAAAAAGTGGGCGAGGTTTATTTTGCCTACAGCGGGGAAACGCAGACGGAACTGATCCGCAAGCTGTATCCCGTTGCCAAAGCCCTTGCAGATGTGACGAAACGGTTTATGGATGCGTTTGCAGAGGCAAAAAGAGAGAAAAACATCATCGATTTTACAGATTATGAACATTTTGCGCTGCAGGTTCTGCTGGATGAAAAGGGCAGACCCACTGCGGCGGCGGAAGAGCTGCGCCAGCGGTATGATGAGATCATGATCGATGAATATCAGGACAGCAATATCGTGCAGGAACTGGTGCTGTCTGCCGTTTCGGGGGAAGCTGTTGGAGAAAATAACCGCTTTATGGTGGGGGATGTGAAGCAGAGCATTTATCGCTTCCGTCAGGCCATGCCGGAACTGTTCAATGAAAAGTATCTGAGATATCCTGCAGAGGAAGGCGGAAAGGAGCGGAAAATCATCCTTTCCAAGAACTTCCGCAGCAGAAAGAATATATTGGATGGGGTCAATTTTATTTTCCGACAGATCATGTGTCGGGAATTTGGGGGCATCAATTATGACGATGAAGCGGCCCTGTATGCGGGGATGGAATTTCCGCCCTGTGCAGAACCCCACGGCGGCGAAAACGAGATCCTTCTGATTGAGACAAAGGAAGGGGAAGATTCCGAGCTTTCCGAAGAATTGCAGGAACTGGACCGCAGACAGGTGGAGGCCACCTCCATTGCCCGGCGCATCAAAGACCTGATGGAGCAGGGGTATCATGTATTAGACAAGAAAACGGGGGAATATCGCCCCCTGCAGTATGGGGATATTGCCATTCTCCTGCGTTCCATGAAAAATTGGGGCAGTGTGCTGGAGGATGTGTTCGGCAGAGAAGGGCTGCCTTATTACGCAGAAACGGCGGAGGGCTATTATTCCGTGCCCGAGGTGGAAACGGTGCTGCATTTGCTGCGGCTCATCGATAATCCCAGACAGGATATCCCCTTGCTGTCTATCCTGCATTCTCCCATTTACAGCCTGACTGCCGATGAACTGATGCAGATTCGTTTGGGCGGCGGCAAGGGCGGCTATTATGATTGTCTGCAAAATTATCTGGAAGCGGGAGAAAATGAGGAACTGCGGGGAAAGATTTCCGCTTTTCTGGAGGATATCGACCATTGGCGCAGACAAAACAGAGATCTTTCTCTCCATGAACTTTTACGCATGCTTTACAGAGAAACAGGCTATTATGATTATCTTGGTATGACCTCTGGTGGTGCCCTCAGACAGGCAAATCTGCGTTTGTTGCTGGAAAAGGCGGAGCAGTATGAAAAGGGCAGCCGCAAGGGACTGTTTTATTTTATCCGTTATGTGGAGGATATGAAAACGGCGGAGGTAGAGACGTCTTCTGCCAAACTGCAGGATGATTCCTCTGCGCATATCCGCGTGATGACCATCCACAAAAGCAAAGGGCTGGAATTTCCTGTGGTGTTCGTTTCCGATATGGGGAAAACCTTCAACGAAATGGATTCCCGTGCGCAGGTGATTTTCCATCAGAAATGGGGCATGGGCATGGATTGGATGGATCTGGAAAAACGGGTATCCTATCGTACCCTGTCCAAAATCTCTCTGGCGGATGCCATCAAAATGGAAAATCTGGCAGAGGAGATCCGCGTGCTGTATGTTGCCCTGACCCGTGCCAAGGAAAAACTGATTTTAACGGGAACAACGAAGGATCTGGGAAAATCTCTGGGGAAATGGGCACAGGCAGCGGAAACGGAAAAACAGACCTTGCCTTTGTTCCGTCTGCGCAGAGCGAAAAGCTATTTCGACTGGGTGATGCCTGCCTATCTGAGACATCCTTCCTGCGAAGTGGTGCCTGCGGATGGGAATACAGATCATCGTTTTGCAAAGGAGGATTCTGTCTGGGCCCTTTCCATCCTGACAAGGGATACAGTGCTGAAGCCGGTGGATGCGGAACAGAAACTGGCAGAGGAACAGAAGGAATATTTTGAAAGATGGGAAAGTTTTGGAGAAATGACGAAAAACCGAGAGGATATTTTCCGTATTTTCAGCTGGCAGTATCCGTATGGAAAGGAAACGAAACTGCCTGCGAAACTTTCTATTTCCGAGATCAAACGAAAATATCAGGAAGAAATGAGCGGCGAACTGCAGACTGCGCCGAAAATCATCCGCCTGCCGGAAAAACAGGGAACAAAAGGACTGACCGGCGCACAGATCGGTACGGCTATGCATACGGTGCTGGAAGAATGTGACCTCAGAAAGGAATATGACGGGGAAAGTCTGGAAAATCTTATTTCGGAGCTGGTGCAGAAGGGCAGACTGACGGAGGAAGAGGCGAAGGCTGTCCGTCGAAAGGAACTTCTGCAATTTTTCCGCAGCAAACTGGCACAGAGACTCCGTACTGCCGATACCATAGAAACAGAACGAACCTTTTCCCTGCTGATGCAGCCGAAAGAACTGTTTTACGGAAAAGAGTACGCGGATGTGACAGATACGATTCTGGTCAATGGGATCATTGACTGTTATTTCATTGAAAACAATCAAGTCATCCTCCTTGACTATAAGTCTGACCGGATTTATGATGAAGAGGAATTAAAGGCTCGTTACCGTATCCAGCTGCGGCTTTATCAAATTGCATTGGAACGGGGACTGGGGTTGCCTGTGGGGGAAATGTTGATTTATTCCTTTGCCATGGGCAAGACGATTTCAGTGGGATAAGAGGTGAAAAGGATGTCCTATATTTTGGTGCTGATTGCCGGGGTCAGCTGGGGGCTGATCGGCGTTTTCACAAAGGCCATCGATCGATTGGGCTTTACGGAGATGCAGATGCTGTTTGTGAAAGGTGTGCTGGCAGCGGCGATGCTGTTCATCATTATCTTTGCAAAAGATAAAAAGCAGCTTAGGCTGAAGGATTGGAAGCACCTGCGCTATTTTGTGGGCACGGGCATTGTCAGCTTTACCTTTTTCAGCTGGGCCTATATGAAGGCGGTTAATCTGACCAGCCTTGGGGTTGCAGCGGTGCTGCTTTATACGGCACCCACCTTTGTTATGCTGTTTTCCATTCTGCTGTTTGGGGAAAAGATGACGAAAACAAAGGGCATCGTCCTTTTGATGACCTTTGTGGGATGTATTCTGGTGACGGGGCTTTTGGAAGGCGGTGCGGCCTTTACCTGGCAGGGAATCGCCATTGGTCTGGCGTCGGGCATCGGCTATGCCCTGTATAGTATTTTCGGTACCTATGCCATCCGTGCGGGATACAGTTCCCTGACCATTTCTTTTTACACCTTCCTGATGGCAGCCATTACCATGGCATTTTTAGTGGAGCCTGTGGCGGTGGTAACGCAGATCACGGAACTGGGACAGTGGCCCTTGGCGGTTTCCTTCGCCCTTCTGACAACAGTGGTGCCTTATTTGAGCTATACGAAAGGGCTGAGTGGACTGCCTGCATCCAAGGCGTCTGTAACGGCCACCATTGAACCTGTTGTGGCGGCGGTCTTGGGCATTGTGGTGTTCCATGAAAGCGTATCCATGTGGAAGCTGACCGGTATTGTGCTGGTGCTTTCCTCTGTGGCGGTTATGAGCCGACAGAAACAGAAATGAATCGAAATAGAAAGATCCCTGCCCGGTTGGGCAGGGATCTGTTTTTTCCTTTGGGTCGAACTTGTTCGGCACAAAGGAAAAAAAGGTGAGCCATAATGACTCACCTTTTTTAAGTACAGAATTATTCGGGTTTGATTGCACCTGTAGGGCAGTTGCCTACGCAAGTACCGCAGTCGATACATTCAGCAGCGTTGATAACATAAACACCGCCGTCTTCTTTGATGCAACCTGTAGGGCAGCCGCCTGCGCAAGCGCCACAACCGATGCATTCGGGACCGATTTTATGAGCCATTGGAAATACACCTCCTTCTTCATTCTACAAGCCTATTTTATATCAGAACCTTTCTTTTTGCAAGGAGTATTTCTCATTTTTATAAAAAAAAGAATGAAAAGAAGGAAAAAGTTGTACTTTTATACCAATTTACAAGCTATTTACATAAGCTTGTCGTTTTCTCGCTCCTGTCTCTGGTACTCTTCCTTGTAGTCCAGATATTCTTGGGTGGATACACGGATTTCATCATATTCTGCCTGGGTGATAGGGCGCACGATGCGGCAGGGAATCCCGTATGCCATATGGCCTGCAGGGATACGCATCCCTCTTTTTACCACTGCCCCTGCGCCGATGAAGCAGTTTTCTTCGATGACGGCACCTTCCTGAATGATGGCACCCATGCCGATGAGCACGTTATCGTGGATGGTGCAGCCGTGGATGATGGAGTTGTGGCCGATGGTCACACCGCTGCCCACGTTGATATCATAACCCACCTCCACATGGAAGGTGGTGTTTTCCTGCAGATTGGTATTGTCGCCGATCTTGATTTTGCCGTAGCCTGCCCGCACCACTGTGCCGGGGTAGATGATCACATTTTCCCCCAATTCCACACTGCCAATGACTTCCGCTGTGGGGAAAACAAAGCATGAGTCGGGTACTTTGGGAATAAAGTTTTTGTATTTACGGATCATGGGATTGCTCCTTTCGCAAAAATCTCTCATTTATTATATAAATTCTCCTATCCTTATCATATCCGTAAAGGAGAATCTTGACAAGAGGGGGCGGATTGTTTACAATGCTATTTGCAAATGCAAAGCGTTTGCTTTTGGAGGTCAAAATGAAAAAGAGATTATCAGTTTTCTTGCTGGCCCTGACGATGCTTCTGTCAGGCTGCGGGAAACCCATCGATACAACTGAAAACAGTGAAAAACTGCAGGTTGTCACCAGCTTTTATCCTGTTTATTTGCTGGCACAGGCGGTGACAGAAGGGGCAGAAAAGGTAGAGCTGCTGAATATGGCTCAGCCCCAGACCGGCTGTCTCCATGATTATGAACTGACCATTTCCGATATGAAGCTTCTGGAAGGGGCCGATGTGCTCATCATCAATGGCGGCGGCATGGAAAGCTTTCTGGAGCAGGCGGTGGAGCGATATCCTGCATTGGTCATTGTGGATACTTCCGCAGGCATTGAACTGCTGGAGGAAAAGGAACATCATCACCACGAAGGAGAAACGGAAGCGGAACACGCAGCCCACAGCCACGAACATGGCCACGAAGGGAATCCTCATATCTGGCTGTCTCCCGAACGGGCGGCCCATCAGGCGGAAACCATAGCGGCAGCCTTGGGGGAACTGGATCAGACCGATGCCAAACGGTTTGCGGCAAATGCGGCAGATTTCCGGGAAGGAGCCTGTGCTTTGCAGGAAAAAGCCCATGAAATCGGCATCCCCGAAGGGGAATCTTCTGCAGTCTTTCATGAAGGCTTTGCTTATTTTGCGGAATTGTTCCATATGGAAAATGTATGCGGTATTTTTGCCGATGAATATGAGATGCCCTCGGCCAAGGAATTGACAGAAGCAACGGACGAAGCCAAAAGGCATGGCATCCGTTTTTTCCTGACAGCGGCAGATAATGGCAGAATCTATGCAGAAACATTGGCGTCAGAGGTGGACGAAAAGATCGTCCTGCTTGATCCGTTGACAACAGTGGACGAAAATGACCTTTCCTATCTGGAAAGAATGGAGAAAAATATAGATGCGGTTGCGAAATATTGGAAGGAGGAGACAAAGTGAGGGGGATTCATAACAGCTGCGGTCTTTGCAGCATTGAAATGAAAAATATCAGCGTTATCAGCGGTGAAGATACCCTGCTGGACAATGTCAACCTGACCTTCCATTGCGGGGAGCTGACGGCTCTCATCGGGAAAAACGGTGCGGGGAAAACGACCCTCTTGAAAACGCTTCTGGGAGAACGTCATTATAAAGGAAGCATTTCTTTCACAGACCATCATGGAACGGTGCTTCCTGTGCCAAAAATCGGCTATGTGCCCCAGCATCTGGATTTTGATAAGAGTATGCCCGTGTCTGTGGCAGATTTTATTGCGGCGGCAAAGGGCGGAAATGCGGTTTGGTTTGGCAAAAACAAAAAAATGAAGGAAAGCATTCGCAAGATGCTGGAGGATATGGAGTGCGGCTATCTGGCAGACAGAAGGCTGGGGGCTCTTTCCGGCGGGGAGCTGCAGAGAGTGCTTCTGGCACTGGCGACTGATCCCGTGCCCGACCTGCTGGTTTTGGACGAGCCTGTTTCCGGCGTGGATATGGCTGGGCTGGATCTGTTTTATAAGCGCATTATGGAACTGCGGGATGAGCAGCACATGGCGGTCCTGTTGGTTTCCCATGATCTGGGCCTGATCCGAAAATATGCGGATAAGGTAGTCCTTCTGGATAAAACGGTTGTTGCGGAAGGCGAAGCGGATGCAGTTTTTCAAACAGAAGCTTTTAAAGAGGCCTTTGGCTTTTCCCCTGAGGAGGTGGCAGAATGGAAATGATCTATGGTTTTCTGGAAACCCTGCCCGTCTCCATGTTTGCGTATGATTTCATGAAAAATGCCTTTCTGGCATCCATCCTGATCGCACCGCTGTTTGCGCTGTTAGGTACTATGGCGGTCAACAATAAAATGGCGTTTTTCTCTGATGCTCTGGGGCACAGTGCCTTTACGGGCATTGGTCTGGGGGTTCTGCTGGGGATGGAAGACCCCTTGCTGGCCATGCTGGCCTTCGGTATTTTCCTTGGTCTGGTCATTACGAAAGTAAAATCTGCAAATATGGTATCTTCCGATACGGTCATCAGCGTGTTTTCTTCGGCGGCCATGGCACTGGGGATTGTGATCCTTTCTGCCAGCGGTGGCTTTGCGAAATATTCTTCCTATTTAATCGGTGATATTTTGACCGTGGGGCAGAAAGACCTGATTACCATTGCTGTCGTTTTGGCGGCGGCCTATGGGCTGTGGTCTGTTTTGTATAATCAGCTGTTGCTGCTCAGTGTGAACCGCTCTCTGGCGGCAAGCCGCGGGGTAAAGGTCATGCTGGTGGAAAATATTTTTGTGATGATGGTAGCGGTGGCGGTGATGGTTTCTATCCGCTGGGTGGGGATCTTGATGATCAACTCTCTGCTGATTTTGCCGGCTGCTGCTGCCAGAAACATTACGACTACAGCGCGAAGCTATCACTGGACGGCGACGGCCTTCGGTCTGTTTTCCTCTTTGGTTGGTCTGATGATTTCCTACAGCTTTGGCACATCTGCCGGAGCGACCATGGTGTTGACTGCAGCGGTACTGTTTTTTGTTACCTACTTTGTTGGCAAAGCCCGGAAATAAAGTTGAGATTTGTCGAAAAATGTGATATTCTGTTTGGCAGAGTGAATTTCATAAGGAGGAAATCGATATGCATGTAAAATATGATACAAAAGGTATTTGCGCGGTACGCGTAGAATTCGACGTAGAAGATGGCGTAGTAAAAAATATCAGCTTCCTGGGCGGCTGTGACGGCAACCACAAAGGCATCGCTGCCCTGGCGGAAGGCATGACCCCCGAAGAAGCGGCAAGAAAACTGAAAGGCATCACCTGTGGCAGAAGAAACACAAGCTGTCCCGATCAGCTGGCTGTTGCCCTGGAAGAATTTATGAAGGGGCAGTAAAAAAAGTAAGAAATTTTGTTGGTGTCCGCAAAGGTGCGGCGGTATGCAGACATTTATCCGCGGACATCAGACAATCGGATGCAGCAGCTGTGAAAAAGCCACAAATCGTTGAGAAATCGCTGTTTTCTGAAAAATTCATGATATTTTTTGTTGACAATGAGACCCCCCTTGTGATATTCTATATCGGAAGACGGAGGTCTTTTTTTTGTGTGCCGAGATACTTTCCGGCATACAGAATCCTTAAGTAAACAACATTCATCAGAGACGGAGGTGAAAATCTTGAGAACAAGAATTACCTTGGCTTGCACAGAGTGCAAACAGAGAAACTACAGCACAACGAAGGACAAAAAAGTTATGCCTGACAGAATGGAAATCAAAAAGTATTGTAAGTTCTGCAAAGCTCACACAATGCACAAAGAAACAAAATAAGTTTTTGTGAGAGCCATTCCGTAGTTAAGGAGTGAACGTATTGGAAGAAAAGAACATCACAAACCAAACGAACGAAGTGAAGCAAACGAAGCCAGCTCCTCAGGCAAAAACAGCAAAAAAGAAAGACAATGACAAGGACACTTTCGCTGATTACAAAGCAGAGTTCAAAAAAATCGTGTGGCCTACACGCCCTGAAGTTGTTAAGAAAACAGCAACGGTTGTTGTCACATCCTTGATCGTAGGTGCTATTATCTTCTGCATGGATACCGTATTCAATGCAGGTTACGGCGCGATCATTGGTCTGTTAGGTTAATAGTAAAAACGAATTAGAAAAAGGATGGTTCAAATGTCTGAAGAAATCAATAAGGCTGAGGAAATGAAAGAAGTGTCTGCCGAAGCTAGATGGTACGTTGTGCATACCTACAGCGGGTATGAAAACAAAGTAAAAGCCAACATCGAAAAAACAGTGGAAAACAGAGGGATGCAGGATCAGATCTTTGAAGTAAGCGTTCCCCTGCAGGACGTTGTTGAGATGAAGGACGGCCAGAAAAAGACAGTGCAGCGCAAAGTTTTCCCCGGTTATGTACTGCTGAATATGATTATGAATGACGAGACATGGTATGTCGTTCGCAACACAAGGGGCGTAACAAGCTTCGTTGGTCCGGGCTCCAAACCCGTTCCCCTGACAGACGCAGAAGTGCGTGCGATGGGTATCGGCGGCGAGGTGGAAAATCTGGATGTAGAAGTTGGCGACACAGTTCGCGTTGCCACAGGTCCTTTTGCGGAATCTGTTGGTCAGATCCAGGAGATCAATGCGAACAAGAAAACGCTGGTCGTAAGTCTTTCCATCTTTGGCAGGGAGACACCCGTAGAGCTTGATTTCGCTCAGATCGATAAGCTTTGATCAAAAGCTTTCAAATTAGTCAATTGTTTGTTAAAAGGCAGAAAGTTCTGCCGAGTGGGAGGGACAATCCCCGCTAATTACCACATTTATAGGAGGTGCCATCATGGCAAAGAAAGTAACAGGTTATATTAAATTACAGATCCCCGCAGCGAAGGCAACACCCGCTCCTCCTGTTGGTCCCGCACTGGGTCAGCATGGTGTGAACATCATGGGCTTCTGCAAAGAATTCAACGAAAAAACAGCTTCTCAGGCTGGTCTGATCATTCCCGTAGTAATCACAGTTTACCAGGACAGAAGCTATTCCTTCATTACAAAAACACCCCCCGCAGCAGTTCTGCTGAAAAAAGCAGCAGGTATCGAAGCTGCATCCGGTACACCCAACAAAACAAAAGTTGCAAAACTGCCTAAGGCAAAAGTAATGGAAATCGCTGAAATGAAAATGCCCGATCTGAACGCAGCATCCGTTGAAGCTGCTTACAGCATGATCTGCGGCACAGCAAGAAGCATGGGTATCGTTGTTGAAGAATAAGCCGAAAATTTATTTTAAACAAAAATAATTGATATAAAGAAACGGCGTATAGAAGTGGGAGGGAATTCTCCCGATACTACCACATAAGGAGGTCACGAAAGTGAAAAGAGGTAAAAAATATAGCGAGGCAGCTAAACTCGTAGATAGAGCAATGCTGTATGATGCAGCAGAAGCGATTGATCTGGTACAGAAAACATCTACAACAAAATTTGACGCTACAGTAGAAGCGCATATTCGTTTGGGCGTTGACGGCAGACATGCTGATCAGCAGGTTCGTGGTGCCGTAGTTCTTCCTCACGGTACAGGTAAAACAGTTCGTGTTCTGGTATTCGCAAAAGGCCCCAAAGCTGAAGAAGCTCTGGCAGCTGGTGCGGATTTCGTAGGCGCAGAGGATCTGATTCCCAAGATCCAGAATGAAAACTGGTTCGGTTTCGACGTTGCAGTAGCAACACCCGATATGATGGGCGTTGTTGGTAGACTGGGTCGTGTGCTGGGTCCCAAAGGCCTGATGCCCAATCCCAAAGCTGGTACAGTAACAATGGACGTTACAAAAGCAATCAACGACATCAAAGCTGGTAAAATCGAATACCGTCTGGACAAAACAAACATCATTCATGTGCCTGTAGGCAAGGTATCTTTCGGTTCCGAAAAACTGGCAGAAAACTTCCAGACTCTGATGAGTGCAGTTATAAAAGCAAAACCCCAGGCTACTAAAGGTCAGTACCTGAAGAGCGTAACACTGACAACAACAATGGGCCCTGGCGTAAAAGTAAACCCTGCAAAAATTTCCGAATAATCTCGGAAAATCCCTTGACAGGAACTTGTTTATGGTATAAAATAAATGAGTTGATAGAAAAAATCGTATATTGCCGTAGACAGCCGGTAGCGGTTCGCCGCATAAATCCTGCCGAGGAAAATTGCTAATGAGCTTTTGAGCCTCTTTGTCTATGTGCAAAGAGGCTTTTTTCAATAACATTGAAAAAGTAGGATTTTAAGGAGGTGTAAGGAAACAATGGCAAAAATCGAACAGAAACAGGTTGTAGTAAACGAAATCAAAGAAAAGCTGGAAAAAGCAACATCCGTAGTAATGGTTGATGCAAGAGGCTTGACTGTAGAACAGGACACTGCCCTGAGAAAACAGCTCAGAGAAGCAGGTGTTGATTATAAAGTTTACAAAAACACAATGGTACACTTTGCAATCCAGGGTACACAGTTTGAAGGTCTGGATCAGTATCTGGCTGGCCCCAGCGCATTCGCTTTCTCTTACGAAGACGCAACAGCAGGTGCAGCTGTACTGAACAAAGTTGCGAAAACAGTAAAAGAACTGGAATTCAAAGCAGGTGTGGTTGAAGGCGTTGTATACGATGCAAACGGTATGAAACTGATTGCAGACATCCCTTCCAGAGAAGTTCTGCTCTCCAAACTGCTGGGCAGCTTCAAATCCCCCCTGTCCTCTTTCGCTCGTGTTATCGATCAGATCGCGAAGAAAGACGCATAATTCCAATCGCAGCGTAAATCGTAGCAAAACGGCCGCATAGGGCGGCAAAACCCAATCAAAAATTGAGAAAAAAACTAACCTAAATATTTATCGGAGGTGCTTTACAATGGCAAAACTGACAATCGAAGAAATCATCGCAGCAGTAAAAGAACTGACAGTACTGGAACTGAATGATCTGGTAAAAGCAGCAGAAGAAGAATTCGGCGTATCCGCAGCAGCAGGCGTAGCAGTAGTAGCTGGTCCCGCAGCAGGTGCAGCTGAAGAAGAAAAAACAGAATTTGACGTTGAACTGACAGAAGTTGGTTCCGAAAAAATCAAAGTAATCAAAGTTGTTCGTGAAGTAACAGGTCTGGGCCTGAAAGAAGCGAAAGAAGCTGTAGACGGTGCTCCCAAAGTACTGAAAGAACAGGCTTCCAAAGAAGACGCTGAAGCAATCAAAGCAAAACTGGAAGAAGTTGGCGCAAAAGTAACACTGAAATAATTTCAGCCTACTTAAGATCCTTACCGCAGGTGGAAACACCTGCGGTTTTTTTATGTTCAAAATGGAATTGTCTGCTGTTGCAAAGAAGAAAAGAGGGGCGATCGTATTGACTTGGGATATAGGTAGGAAATCTTGAAAAGACTGATTTCTCATAGTATAATAAAAAAATTAGAACAAAAATATAGAAGGTTAACAGAAAAGACTGGAGTGAATATATGGGACTTTTAACACAGGTTTTCTTATTGGTTGCTGGGTTCGTGCTGCTGGTAAAGGGGGCGGACTGGTTTGTAGAAGGGGCGGCGAGCATTGCTGATAAATTCGGTATTCCCCAGATCGTTATTGGGCTGACTATTGTTGCTATGGGGACAAGCGCACCCGAAGCAGCAGTCAGTATTTCTGCAGCGTTGAAGGGCAGTGCGGAGATTACCATCGGGAATGTTTTAGGAAGTAATATCCTGAATGTCCTTGTTATTTTGGGACTGACCGCTGTCATTCGCAAAATTTTTGTGCAGAGAACGACAATCTACTATGAAATTCCTATGGTTATTGGCTTGACGATTCTTTTGGTGATCATGGGGCTGCAGAATTATGTGATCGGCCGATTGGAGGGTCTGCTCCTGATCGGCTGTATGGTGGTTTATATGCTGTATCTGCTGCGTCTGGCGAAAAGGGGCACCATTGAAAATGAAGAGTTGGAGGAATTTGCGAAAAAATCCTCTATGGGTAAATTGATCTTTCTGGTGATCGTTGGTGTAGTGGCCATTGTCTGGGGCAGTGATATCGCGGTCAATGCGGCAACAGCCATTGCCCGTATTTTTGGTATGAGTGAACGCTTTATCGGGCTGACCATTGTGGCTCTGGGCACATCCCTGCCGGAATTGGTGACCAGCGTAACGGCCGCCTTGAAGGGCAATTCTGATATTGCAGTAGGCAATATCGTCGGCAGTAATCTGTTCAATATTATGTTTGTGGTTGGCATTACAGCCATTATTACCCCTGTGATGTATGCGCCTGCTTTCAGGATGGATAGTATGGTTGCCATTGGGGCAGCAGTATTGCTGTGGGTATGTGTGTTCCGCAAGCAGACATTGTATCGTCTGCATGGTATCATCATGCTGGCTTGCTATGGCGGGTATTTTGCATATTTAATGCTTTAAAAATTTGAGAAAAAATAAAAACAGGATCTTGGAAGGAGATCCTGTTTTATTTTTGGTAATCTGTTGATGGAGCAAACTTATTCCAGAACGATCGGCTTCTCCAGCAGTCGATAGGTGGTGAATGTGCCTTTGCCAATAAGTTTCTTTTCTTCGGAAAGGACTTCCACATCAAAGACGCAGATTTTTATGCCGGATTTGATGCATTTGGCAACGGCGGTCAGTTCCTTCATATTTGCCGCAGGGGCGAGATAATGGTATGTGCCGTCTACCGTCACGCCGTGGGTGCCCAGAGATGCGCTGGCAGAGCCAACAACCACATCCGCCATGGTATACAGCGCACCGCCGTGCACTATGCCGGTGGGATTCAGGTGGAAGGGCTGCAGTTCCATTTTTACTTCCGCATAGCCTTTTTCGATTTTCGTTGTCACGATACCAACGTGTTTGGCAAAGTGATTTGTACTGTTTCTTTGTGCGGCTAATTTTTCAAAATCCATAGGGAAAACTCCTTTCGGGGTGCATATTTTTCATTTTATATATAGTATAAATGGAAAAAAAGTTTATTTCAATGAAAAAGTGGGACATATTTTCTTTAAATGAAAAATATTTGTCCCAAGCGTTTACAATGTTGTATGATATCTGATACAATAGTGACTAATACAAAAGAGGGAAGTGATCTGTATGAATTTTATCTTTTTATCACCAAATTTTCCGAAAACATATTACCATTTTACACAGTGCCTGAAAAATAATGGGGTCACAACGCTGGGCATTGGTGATGAACCATATGACCAGCTGAGTCAGGAATGTAGAGATTCTCTGGTGGAATACTATAAAGTAAGCAGCCTGGAAAACTATGACGAAGTTTACAGAGCGGTGGCATTTTTTGCATTCAAATATGGCAAGATCGACTGGCTGGAAACAAATAACGAATACTGGCTCCTGCGGGATGCCCAGCTGAGAACAGATTTCAATGTGACGACCGGTCTGCAGAATCAGAATATCGATGGCATCAAATATAAAAGCAGAATGAAGGAATTCTATGCAAAAGCAGGTGTTCCCACAGCAAGATATCATCTGGTTTCTACATTGGAGGAAGGTCTGGCCTTCGTGCAGGAAGCAGGCTATCCTGTCATCGTAAAACCTGATAATGGTGTTGGTGCTGCGGCTACATATAAGCTGAAAAATGAAGATGAGCTGAGAAACTTCTATGCAAACCTGCCGGAAGTGCAGTATATTATGGAAGAATTCATCAATGGTTCCATTGTTTCCTATGACGGTATCTGTGGTTCCAACAGAGATATCATTTTTGAAACATGCCATTTTTATACAGAGCCCGTGATGGATGTGGCAAATAAAGGGGTAGAATTGTGTTATTATTCTAAAAAACAGATTCCCGAAGACCTGAAAGATGCCGGCAGAAGAACCATTAAGGCCTTCGACAGCAATTCCCGTTTCTTCCACTGTGAATTTTTCATACTGAAGGAAGATAAGGCGGGGTTGGGCAAGAAAGGCGATATTTTTGGTTTGGAAGTAAACATGAGACCTCCCGGCGGCTATACCCCCGATATGATGAACTATGCCAACGATATCGATGTGTATCAGATCTGGGCGGATATGGTCTGCCACGATCAAGGTTTCTTTGATCCTGCTCACAGACCTTATGCAGCAGCCTATGCTTCCCAGAGAAACTGGAAAGAATATGCCCACAGCAAAGAAGAAATTTTTGCCAAATATGGTCAGAGCATCGTGATGTATGAAGAAATGCCTGCGGTGCTGGCAAATGTCATGGGGGATCATGCTTATATGGCAAGATTCACTACAGACGAAGAGGTACAGGAATTTTTGCACTATGTTATTGAGAAAAAGGAAGGTTAAGCAATATGCATACTTATTATTACAAAGAATATTCCTATCACCTGAACCGTGATATGGAATTTAAGGTATACGGTCATGCTGGTCTGCCGATGGTGGTATTCCCCTGTCAGGACGGCAAATTTTTCGACTTTGAAAGCCGCGGCATGATCGAAACAGTCAGAGATCATCTGGAAAACGGTCGTCTGCAGTTGTTCTGCGTTGGTTGTGTGGATGAAGAAACATGGAGCGCGTCTTGGGGCGATCACCATGGCCGTATCATGTGGCATGAACAGTGGTTCAAATATATCTGTGAAGAATTTTTGCCTCGTCTGCACCAGATCCATGCAGAAACAGACCCTAATCCTTATTATGGCAAGGTTATGCTGACAGGTGCATCCATGGGCGGTTATCACTGTGTGAATTTCTACCTGAGAAGACCCGACCTGTTCGGCGGCTGCCTGTCTCTGAGCGGTCTGTTCCATGCAGGCTATTTCTTCCAGGGTTATAACGATATTGATATCTATTACAACTCTCCCGTGGATTATCTGCCCAATATGGCCTATGACCATCCTTTGGTGGAGCAGTTCCGTCAGGGCAGAATCGTGATCTGCTGCGGTCAGGGCGCATGGGAAGATGAAGCAAAGGCAGACGCATGGGCACTGCAGGCCCAGTTTGAAAGACTGGGCGTTCCCGCATGGATTGATGTTTGGGGTACAGATGTAAACCATGACTGGCCTTGGTGGCTCATTCAGTTCCCTTATCATGTGAATAAACTGCTGGGTGATTGAGAAAAACAGTAAAAAACCACCTCATGGGGCGGTGACGTAAGAAAACATTTATGTAGAAGTCGGTGTAGTGTTATGCTACACCGGCTTTCGCTATTTTTTGGGCTGCTTGGGATTGTTCCCTTGCTTCCTCAAAATCAAATGCACCAATGAAATTGTAAACGATCTGGATGTCACGAACCTTTATGCGTGGTTCGTTTTCGTCGGGCGTGTAGACATCAGAAATGTAAATCTTCTCGACGAACTCCCGCAGAATACTTGCGTCAAGCTGGGTCATATCGGTGTATTTTTTGACCGCAGCAATGAAATGTTTGACGTTAATTTTCTGCTTCTCCTGCTGCTTCACGTCCTGACGCAGATTTTCCACCATCGTCTTTAGATTGGCCTGCTCCTGCTCGTAGTCGTGGGACAATTTGATAAACCGTTCATCGGACAGTTTGCCGGAAATGTTATCCTCATACAGTCGTTTGAAAATAACGTCCAGTTCCGCTATCCGTTTTTCAGCTTGGGCTAACACATCCTTTTTCTGTGCCAGCTCCTTATCACGCTCCCGCAGGTCACGGTCTGCTGCCCGCTGTATAAAATCGTCCTCAAACTGTGATACATACGCAATGGCCTCTCGGAGATTTCTCAAAACGATTTCTTCAAGGACAACGCGACGGATGGAATGTGTCGTGCAAAGGGTACGGTCTTTGCGATAAGTAGAGCAAATGTAGTATTCCTGTTCCGGCTTAAAATTGTTAGCCCGGCACAGGTACATCTTGCCTCCGCAATCAGAGCAGAACAGCAGGCCAGAGAACATACCCATTTCTCCCATCTTGGTAGGACGGCGTCGTCCCTGACGAATATTTTGAACAATCAGAAAAACACTTTCCTCAATGATAGGTTCTTGGGTGTTCTCAAAAATCACCCATTCAGAGGGGTCATTCCACAGCTTCTTTTTGCTCTTGAACGATTGCTTGGTGGTCTTGAAGTTGACCGTGTGGCCTAAATACTCAACACGCTCCAACATACGGGAAACCGTTTCATTTGTCCATTTATACGGGTCTGCCGTTGACTTATTGGAAACTGGCAGTCCTTTTGCCCTTGCGTAAGCAGTAGGATTTAAGACTTTGTTTGTCCGCAGCCATTTGGCGATCTGGGTAGGCCCCATGCCGTCCACACACAGCGAAAATATCTTCTGGACAACAGCAGCAGCAGCTTCATCCACAATCCACTTTTTCTTGTCCTCCGGGTCTTTCTTATACCCATAAGGCGGGATGGTGGTAAGGTGTTCGCCGGAGCGTCCTTTGGATTGCCACGTTGCACGAATTTTCTTGCTGGTGTCCTTGGCGTACAT
>CALFPN010000050.1 GCA_937919015.1 uncultured Clostridia bacterium | reverse complement strand
GTCAGCACCCATACCAGCTACGTCACCTACGTTATCACCTACGTTATCGGCGATAACTGCGGGGTTACGAGGGTCATCTTCAGGGATACCAGCTTCTACTTTACCTACCAGGTCAGCACCAACGTCGGCTGCTTTTGTGTAAATACCGCCGCCAACACGACCAAACAGCGCGATGGAGGAAGCACCCAGAGAGAAACCGAACAGGATGTCTGCATTACCTGTGAATGCATAGATTGCGCCTACGCCCAAAAGACCCAGACCAACTACACACATACCCATAACTGCACCGCCGGAAAATGCGATAGACAGGGCTTTGTTCATACCGCTTGTTCTGGCTGCGTTTGCAGTTCTAACGTTTGCATTTGTTGCTACTTTCATACCGAAGAAACCTGCCAGTGTGGAGAAGATCGCACCAGCTACGAAGCAGATTGCTGTAGGCCAGTTTACACCGAAACCGATTGCTACGAACAGAACCGCTGCAAAGATTACCAGAATTTTGTATTCTGCGCTCAGGAAAGCATTTGCACCTTCTCTGATGCTGCCAGCGATTTCTTTCATTCTGTCTGTACCTTCGTCCATCGCGTTTACTTTGCCGGCCAGAACGAAAGCGAACAGCAGAGCTACGGCACCCAGAATGGGAGCCAGATAAACTAAGCTTGTCATAATAATAATCCCCCTGTTTCTTAATAAATAGAATGTGGATAATGATAATAACGTGGAATATGCAAACCTTCCTCGTCGAAGGTTCCTCCTCCACAGAACAGCGTCTGCCTTTTTCACGAATGCCCTCTAGGGGGCGTCCCGAAAAAAACAAATACACTGCCATCAACCTCCCGTGCGTAAAGCCCTGTTCTTTTTCTGCACAACGGTGCGGCGTGTATCTTTTCAACGTCTCCCTGTGGACCAAGTCATATTCTGTCCCACTCATAAGTATAAACGATTGTATACATAAAAATCAAGTCCCTTGCCTTACGCAGATATACTAAATTTCCAAATGAATTTTGTTATTTTTGAACAATTTTTTCATGGATTCCCCGCAGCAAAATGAAAAACCTTCCTTTTATTAAGGAAGGCTTTATCCTCATTTCTTGCATCAGCATAAGAACTGCGCCACCAAAGGCAATGTCACTACGGAGAAGATCGTAGACACAAAGGCATACTGAGACGCTCTCTTTTCATCAGCACCGTACTGATCCGCAAAGGAAGGCAGTGCCGCCGCCGCAGGTGTCGCCATCAGTACCACCAGCACACTCAGCGCCATGCCGCTCATGAAGGTATGGCAGATGGCTTTTGTGATAATAGGCATAATGATCAATGTGAAGAAACTGAAGATATATACCACTTTATCTTTGAAGATTTCCTTTACATTTGCCGCCGCCAGCAAAGAGCCGATATAGATCATAGACAGACATACTGTTGTATTTGCGGAATACTGCAGCACATCATAAACGGACTGAGGCAGATGGATCTCATTTACAAAACAGAACACACCAACCACTGCAGAAATGCAGATCAAGCTGGTACAGATCTCTTTCGCCATCGTCTTGAGGTTCTTTTTCTGATCACTGCCCATGGCAAACAGTACAGAACATACTGTGAACAGGAACACGTTACAGGTAAACATAACTGCTACACAGAAAATCAGCCCTTCCGCACCATACATGGCAAGGATCAGAGGCTGCCCCATAAAGATTACGTTGCTGTAAACCCCGCCGCCGCTGAACAGTCCCAGCTCTGCAGGCTTCATCTTCATGAACTTACCTACAATGAAGAACATCAATGCACCGATGCAGCACATACCGTAGGTGGCAAGGCAGGTCACCAGAAACCCTTTGAAAATTTCAGGGGAATACTCCCGCTGTAAAAGCACAACCATGTTACAGGGCACTGCCACACGGGTCAAGATAATAGATAGCCCCTTGGCATTGGCAATAGAAAGCATATTCTTTTTATGTAAGATGACTCCGACAATCATCAGGATCACCATTGTGATCAGCTGGTAAATAACAGGGATCGCCATTATGTAACCTCCTTCAGATATCTGTGCGCCCTCAAAGGACAATTTTTAACAATCCAGAATTTTATTTTAATACATCTTCGTCCTTTTTGCAACCAATTTATCTCTTTTTAATTGAATTTCAAAAAAAAAGCATTTTATTTCGATCAAATCATACCTTTTTCCGACACTTCCAAAATATATAAACGACGATTTTCGCTGCCACCATACCAACAACTGCTCCAAACAGCACGTCCGTTGGAAAATGTACCCCCAGATACAAACGGGAAAAGCCCATGATCGCTGCAAAGAGATACGCTGCAATCCCCCACTTTTTATTGATTGCATAGATGGCCGTTGCCGCCGCAAAGGAAGCAGCCGTATGGCCGGAAGGGAAGGACGGATCACCCACCGGCGGGATCAGCGGCGTATACTCCAGCACATAATACGGGCGGGTACGATCCACCAACGGTTTCAGCACCGCATTGCATACCAGAAGATTCGCCGCCAGAGAAAAAAGCACCAGAAGCCCTCTCGTTCTCCATTGTTGATTCTTCCATCCAAATAAAAAAAACAGAACGCCAATGGCGATCCAGATCATTCCCTTATTCCCAAGGGAAGAAATAAATATCATGATTTTATCCAGCACCGGATGGGAAAACGTTTCCATCAGCCACCGCAGTAGCAGCCCATCCTTTTCCAAAAGCCACTCCATCCCAGAGACCTCCTTTCTTCTTGTCCATGGGTTTCATGGTATCATATCGTATGGCCCACGGTCAACGGGGAATGCATTGCCCTCCTTTCCTTTGCACCGCCAAAAACGAAAAACCGAAAGAACCTTCCACAAAAGGATTTCTTTCGGTTTTTCGTTTTTTATAAAGTACGCATCGAAAAGTGCTTTTCCGCTCCTAAATCCGATTTGTTATTGAGATACAATCTTGTAGATATTCGCCTTGTGGAACGCTGCGCCAACCACGAAGAAGATCACCATACCTCCCACACCCTGTACGATATTTTCAGGGATGGATGTGGCCGCTACAAGGAAGCTGCTTTTCAGAATGCCGCCGCCGATAAAATAGCCAATAACCATCCAAACGATACCAACAACGGATGCTGCCACGTTGCGGGCTGTGAAGAATTTTTCTCTGTCGCACGCGCCACCGGCGATCTTACCGATGAGCCAGCCCATCAAACCCTTGATGATCAGGGTAAAGGGTGCCCAGTGGGCATAACCACTCAGGATATCTGCCAGCGCAGAACCGATGCCACCGGCTACCATGCCATATCTCGCCCCAAAGAAAACCCCTACCAGTAAGATCATGCTGTCCCCTAAATGGATGTATCCCTGTGTTGCAGAAACAGGTATCTGAAATACCATTGTGCATACCGCCACCAGAGCGATCAGCAAACCGTGGATACAAAGTTCTTTTGTTGTCATTTTCATTTTAAATTCCCCCATTTCATTATGTTGCAATCTCTACGCTGAAAGCATAGCATGCAACACGAGGGAAAATCCACCTGTTGCCGATACAAATGCACAATCATACCCATACAATTTTTATAAATGTATCGGTACATTATTCCATTCTTCCTTTATCCCTGCAGCTCCCTCTTCATCCGTTCCAGCACCCGTTCCAGTTCAAAGGATGCCATCAGACGATGATCTTCCTTGTCCAACAAACGGAAATGCCCGGAAATCAGATTCTGCTGGATGCGGTATCCCTTCTTTTTCATAATCTCCCGCCACCAGACCTTGCCGCCCATGGTTTTGGGATATTGGGGCTCTGCGTCTGCAAAGGCCAGTGCCTCCACCAGATCGGACAGTTCCCCGCCGTAAGCCTCCTGCAGAATGCCGCTTTCGCTGAAAATGGCCGCAAAGGCAGCCGCTCCCGTCCAGCCCAAAGAACTGCGGCCTTTTTCAATTTCCACTAACGTCTTTTTGGAAACCCCCAGAACTGCCGCCATTTTTTCCTGGGTAAAGCCATATTCCTTTCGCACAGATTTCAAAACGCCGTCCATCTGCGCCGCAAATTCCTTTTTCGTCATTTTCTCTGCCCCCTTATCCGATCGGCGGTAAATACATCAGGTATGGTGCCGTTAATATGGCCATCCCCAGTGCCAGTCTCTTTTTCTGCCCTTCCGCGATCTCTGTGTGATTCCAAACGAACTTCCTATGAAAAAGATAAATCAAAATTCCCGCCAGCACCACGCCTGCTGTCGTAAACAAAAACGCAGAGACAGAGGAAATCGGCAGATATTCGTTAAACGGCAGCTTCCCTGTCCAACTGATCCCCACCAGCACCCCCGATGCCAGAATATCCGCCAAGAAACCAAAGCCCCAGATTTTCCAAATACTCTCCCGATATAATATCTTTTTTTCAGGCACCTTCAGCAGAAGAAACAGCAGAAAAAGCATCAGTGTATCCACAATAAAATTGGCCGGCAACAATAAAATGTAGAAATAAGGGAACATCAGACTAAAAAAATAGATCCCCCACATAGGAAAAATCAAATTATACAACTTTACTTCTCTTTTCATCCAACCGCCTCCTTTTAGTGTAATTTTACACTTTTATACCAAGTGTGTCAATCAAAAAGGGCAGCTCCTTCGAGCCGCCCTTTTTCTTTTTTCGGATTAGCCTTCGATGCCGATCACGTCACCGTCTTTGTTAAATGTCAGTTCCACATAAGTGCCAACGCCCTTATCTCTTTCTTCCAGATCTTCCTGACCGTAACCGTTTACATCACATGTATCCAGTTTGTTTTTCGCATCAAATGTGAATGTATTGCCGGCATCTGTTGTAATCCGTACATTGCCGTCAAATTCTTTCAGCGTACCTTCTGCCGCTCTGACATAAACCTTGATGGAATCTACGATCATATCACCTTTTGCGGATTCTTCCAGTGTTGCTTCTACATATACTTCCACATCGGGATCTTCGATCATCTTCTTGATGGTAGCCAGAGATTCTGTTTCGCCGCTGTAGTTTCTTACAGTGATTTCAGATGTTTTGCTCTTCCATCTGTAAGTTGTTTTGTCGCCTTCCAGCTTCAGACCGTCGTTTGCTGCCGTTGCGATACCTTTTACTCTGGTTGCGCCATCAGAACTCTTCGCACCGCTTTCCACGGTGATTTCATTTGCCACACCGTTGC
Organism: uncultured Clostridia bacterium; assembly: GCA_937919015.1. Classification (GTDB taxonomy): domain Bacteria; phylum Bacillota; class Clostridia; order Lachnospirales; family Anaerotignaceae; genus Anaerotignum_A. Next base: position 21,219 of record CALFPN010000050.1, on the reverse strand, counting down.
TTGTGAAGCCCAGTTCGATCCATTCGCCAACATATTTGGAGTTAGGACCTTCCAGATCGTCCAGTTCGAATTTATCTTCCTCTTCGTCTGTCAGTTTGGGAGATTTCTGAGACGCCAGCTTCAGTTCTGTGCCGTCTTTTGTTTCGATCTTGATGAATTTTTCATCAGGATTGAATTCTACCAGTTTCCCTTCGGCTTTTGTGACTCTTGCATCCATTTTCAGGATTTCATTGTCGCCATTTGCAGTGATTTCCGCATATACTTCCACGCCGTCTGCATTCACCAGTTTGGACAGGAATGTTTTGGACAGATTGTCTGCTGTTGTGCTGCCGCTCTTCAGCTTGCCGTCATCATATTTTCTCAGGAATTTGTATTCGATAGAGGATGTTTTGAATTTCAGCACATCATCTTTCATGGAAGCCAGTGTGCCTTTTCTGTCTGTCTGGTGATCTTCGGAATTTTTCCACGCACTTCTTACATCGGACAGATATACTTCGCTCAGCTTATCGCCGCTGTTGAATGTCAGTCTTACATAAACAGTGTCATCATCTTCTTTCCACCAGTCATCGTCAACCTTATCTACGGCCTTATCTACATCTTTCAGTTTATCCCATTCGCCTTCGTCATCGTCAGCCCCTTTTTCCCATGCATAGAACTGGATATTTTCCAGAGGGTTCTTGGAGCCGAATTCGTATGTGATCTTTTCATCGCCGTCTTTCAGCACCAGTCTCTTATCGGAAATGCTGATCAGCTTATAGGATTTGCTTTCTTCCAGTTCCTTCGCATCCGCAAATGTATCTTCGGACAGGATCACGGAAGTCGCTTTGTCTGTCTTATCCAGTGTCACTTTTGCGTATGTTGTGCCGGCATCTACCAGTTCTTTTGCTTCTTCGTAGTTGGCACGGTCATCGCCGATGTAATATTTGCAGCCGTCTGCATACAGGAATGTTTTCTGTGCGCTGCTGTCCTGCAGTTTCACTGCGATATTTGTTTCTGTGAATTTTTCCACTTTACCGACAACAGAATATTCTTCCACGAATGTGATGTACAGTTCTTCCACGTATGTCACATTGACATATTCGCCGTCTTCTTTTTCTCGTTTTACTTCTGTGTTCAGGCCGGCATAAGCAAAATCTTTATAGCGTTCCTTCATGATATCTTCCAGATCGCTGCGTTTTACTTTTTCGCCTTCTACATAACATTCTGTGCCGGAATCCAGTTTATATTTTTTTGTTTCGCCTGTATTTTCATTTTCCAGAGACAGTGTGTTGTCTTTGATGGAATTTACATAGCCTGTAATATCATATTTGCCCTGATTTGTTGTGCCTTCCATCAGGTGGATCGCCACCAGATCATTGCCGGAGATCTTGAATACCACTTCATCGCCTTTGGACAGTCTGCTCATGGAAGTTTTTTCTGCCGTATTGCCAACGTAAACAGGAACTTTGCCATCTGTTACGCTGAAGCCTTCCTTATGGCCGTCTTCTGTTTTGATGGCGATATAGTAGTAGTTTGTACCGTCAGAGCCTGTATTTTTATCCAGTTCAACGATTTCACCGCTGGCACTGACACCTTCCGCCAGCACACCGTATGTATTGTTCAGCATAACTGCCATTTCCGCACGGTTGATGCTGTTTTTGGGGTTGAATCTGTTATAGTCATCCCCTTTGATGATGCCCATGTTTTTCAGCAGGCTTACCTGTTCTACGGCATTTGCGGAAATGCTCCAGTAGTCGCGGAAGCTTTCTGCGCCGGAAATATCTCTTTCCTTGCCGAATACATAACCCATGGCATTACCAAAAATGATCGCAACATCTTCTCTGCTGGCTGTTTTTGTGCCGCCGGCAAATTTTGCTGCTACCATCTGCATGTCCAGAATCCCTGTAGACAGGCCATAAGCCACTGCCATCTGAGACCATTTGGGAACCTTCAGGGTATCCAGTGCCTGCATATAGCCATATACAGTCACTGCGTCCATGGGTGCTGCCGCACCGGATTTTGTCAGTGTTGTGTAAACCATCTGCATGGCTTCGCAGTAGGTCACATTGTTTTTCCCGCGGAATGTGCCGTCTTCGTAACCACTCAGCAGACCCTTGTCTGCCACATTGTTGATGACAGCACTGGCCCAGGGCACATCATCGATATCTTTGAAATTTGCTGCGTATGCTGTCATGGGCAGGCTGGAAGCAGCCATCACCGCAGACAGGAACAGCGTTAATTTACGTTTCATAACTTTTGACCTCCTTCATGGGTTGAAGTATTTTGAAAAACAGTTGTTTTCCATTTCGTCATACTTATACATGTATCAGTTTACCATATTTGCTTCCGTCTGCCTAGTACCTAAATCTTAAGGTTTTCCTAAAAACAAGGCAAAAAACGTGCCTGCAGAACCGCTTCTTTTCCGCCTCCCAGCCCTTCTCTGATCAACCTGTCCGTTTGCGTTCCATATCCTCGATCAAAGAAACGATATAGCTGTTGGTGGTAATGGAAGTGCTTTCAATGGATACATCCGCCTCCCTTACTGCAGCGTCTGCTTCTTTTTTGACGGCATCGATCTGATTTTGTTCCAGATTTTCTTCCAATCTCAATCCAATGATGGCCGTATGGCCTTCCACCACCACCGCCGTACCGATGATTTCATCGATCTGCTTCAGTCTGGCCTTGATAACCATAGCCCGTTCCTCCGGCGTTTTGTCTTCCACCTCCCATTTTGCCTTGACAAAATGCGCCTTGGAAATATCCTCCTCCGTCATTTCTGCGCTGCAGCCGGTGCAAAATACCAGCAGCAGAAAGAAAACCATTCGCTTCATCTTTTTACCGCCTCCTTTGCAAATAGTATGGCAAAAAAAGACGTCTTTATAAAAAGTAAGATTTGTCATCAAAAACCGCTGAAAATAGTGTATACTAGGGGCAAAGAAGATACAAAGGGGGACTTTTTATGGAAGGAAGAAAACATTATCGCGTAGCATTGCAGGAAATACAGGAAAATCCCGCCAAGGGCATCTATCTGACCAAGGGAGAACTGCAAAAATACGGTGTCTTTGCAGGCCTGATGCTTCTGCTTCTGACTTTTATTGCCGTTTTTGACCGAAAACACTGATATTTCGCCTTGCCAACGGCATTCCTTTTCGTTATACTATAAGGTGGCGTAAGAGGCGGAAAACTCCGCCTTTGATTCAGAAAGAAACATCGAAAGGAAGATATAAATTATGAAACTTGGTATCGTAGGTCTGCCTAACGTAGGCAAAAGCACCTTATTCAATTCCATGACAACAGGCAAGGCGGAAGCGGCAAACTATCCCTTCTGTACCATCGACCCCAACGTTGGCGTGGTTGCCGTTCCCGATGAAAGACTGACAAGACTGACAGAAATGTATAACTCCGCAAAAACCGTTCCCGCTGTCATCGAATTCGTTGATATTGCAGGTCTGGTGCGCGGTGCTTCCAAGGGGGAAGGTCTGGGCAACAAATTCCTGAGCCACATCCGTGAAGTGGATGCCATCTGCCACGTTGTTCGCTGCTTTGAAGACACAAACGTTGTACATGTTGATGGTTCCGTTGACCCCATCCGTGACATCGAAACCATCAATCTGGAGCTGATCTTCTCCGATATCGAAGTGCTGGACAGAAGAATCGCAAAAACAGGCAAGCTGGCAAAACAGGATAAGTCCCTGCAGAGAGAAATGGATATTCTGGGCAAGCTGAAAGAAGCTCTGGAAGAAGGCAAATCCGCAAGAAGCGTGGAATTTGACACCCCTGAAGATTATGAATTCGTGCAGTCCCTGACACTTTTAACTGCAAAACCCGTTCTGTATGCAGCCAACGTAATGGAAGACGATCTGGCTGATGACGGTGCATCCAACGAATTCGTTGCAAAGGTAAGAGCATACGCAGCAGAAGAACACAATGAAGTATTCGTGCTGTGTGCGAAGATCGAAGAAGAAATTTCCGATCTGGACGAAGCGGACAAAAAAGAATTTCTGGCTGATCTGGGCGTAGAAGCCAGCGGTCTGGACAGACTGATCGCCGCAAGCTACAAACTGCTGGGTCTGATCAGCTATCTGACAGCGGGCCCTCAGGAAACAAGAGCATGGACCATCACACAGGGCACAAAAGCACCTCAGGCAGCAGGTAAGATCCACTCCGACTTTGAAAGAGGCTTCATTCGTGCGGAAGTTGTGGCCTATGATGATCTGGACAGACTGGGCACATACAATGCAGCAAAAGAGCAGGGTCTGGTTCGTTCCGAAGGCAAGGAATATGTGATGAAAGACGGCGACGTTGTTCTGTTTAGATTTAATGTTTAAGCCTTGAGGGCGTTGCCCTCAAACTCCCACCAAGGGAGTCACTCCCTTGGAACCCGAATTGCAAAATAAAACGCTGGCATTTGCCAGCGTTTTTATTTTGCGTCTTTATCCAATTTTTTCAAATGTTCCGTTAAAACCAAGTTCACATACTGAGAAAAAGAACGTTGTTCCTCATCCGCCAAGTCCTTCACTCTTTTCACAATATCCTCATCCAGCGTTACGCTTACTTTCTGCTTCAATGGTCTCATTCTTTATTCCTCAGCTTTAATTTCCATCTCCAACAAATTTTCCAATGCATAATCCACACACTGATTGATAAATGCGCTTCGACTCAAATCATACTTTGCCGCAAGTTCATCCACCTGAGCCAATTTATCTACAGGAAATCGAATTGTAATCTGCTCGGTTTTATATGGTTTTGGAATAAAATTTGCCATTTTGAAATCACCTCTTGTCAAAAGAGTAACTTTTATTATAATCCATAAATAGATTTGTTATGCAAATTTAAAAACAAATATACTCAAAATTTGCAAGGGGTGATCTTATGAAACAAACCATCTACTGCACCTGCTTTTACTGCGAACACCATGAAGAAGGTCATTGTCTTTCCCCCGTTCTCCATTTAGGTCACTACGATTGTTGCAAGGAATTCACCTTTTCCGAAGAAAAACTGGATGCCTATCTAGAAGCCCGCGCCAATGATCCCAACAAACCCACAGAATACGGCGAATACAAGTCCCGAAACATTGGTCTCCATGTCCGCCAGAAATAAAAAAGAAATCTCTTGCCCGATTTCTTAAAAAAATGTAAAAAATAAGACCCCCGAACATCGGAGGTCTTTGTTGTTCTTATTTTTTTACGATGGAATTTCTTACTCTGTCAAATTCATCCTGAATTTCTTTGGAAGGTGCAGGTGTTGCCAGGCTGACAACCACGTTCACCAGCAGAGCCAGCAGGAATGCAGGCAGCAGTTCATAGATAGCCAGCACACCACCCATGGGTGCGATGATGAATTTCCATACGAATACCATCACGCCGCCGGTGATCATACCGGCCAGTGCACCGTGTTTGTTGGAACGTTTCCAGAACAGTGCGCACAGAACCACGGGGCCGAATGTAGCGCCGAAGCCCGCCCATGCGAAGGATACGATACGGAATACGGAGGAGTTAGGGTCTCTTGCAATGAATACCGCCACAACTGCAATGGCAACAACGGCCGCTCTTGCAACTTTGATGGATGCTTTTGTAGACAGGTCTACATTGAAGAATTTACGCATCAGGTTTTCAGAAATACTGGAGGATGCAGCCAGAAGCTGTGCGTCTGCAGTAGACATAGTAGAGGACAGGATACCGGACAGAATCACACCGCCCATGATCGCCATCAGAACGCCATATTTCCCCATCAGGTCTGCCAGTCTTACGATAATTGTTTCAGATGTATTGCCGCCAAGGAAATCCAGTGCGCCGGAAGCAGAAACCGCATTACCAACCACACCGATCACAACGGCAACGGCCATGGAAATAACAACCCATACGGTTGCGATTCTTCTGGACATTTTCAGTTTTTCTTTGTCTTCGATGGCCATGAAACGCAGCAGGATATGGGGCATACCGAAGTAACCCAGACCCCAGGCCAGTGTAGATGCGATGGTTAATGCGCCGTAAGGTGTGGCTGCGCCTGTTTCCGCGTTGTGGCTTGCTGTCAGGCTCAGATAGTCAACCATGCTGTTGGCATTGGCCGCTACTGCGTCCCAGCCGCCTGCCACATGCACGCCAAACAGAACAACTACCAGCAGGGCGATACTCATCACCACAGACTGAATCATATCTGTCATGGAAGCCGCCAGAAAACCGCCTGTTACCGTGTATGCTACGATAACGATGGCAGAAACGATCATTGCCATATGATAATCAATGGCAAAAATGGAGCTGAACAGCTTACCGCAGGCCGCAAAGCCGGAAGCTGTGTAAGGAACGAAGAAAACGATGATAACCACCGCTGCGATCGCCATCAGGATGTTTTTATCATCTCTGTATCTGAGAGAGAAGAACTCAGGCAGCGTGATGGCATTCACTTCATGCGTATAAGTACGGATACGTTTTGCTACGATCAGCCAGTTTACATATGTACCAACCGCCAGACCGATGGCTGTCCATGCAGGTTCAGCGATACCGGCGATATACGCTACACCGGGCAGACCCATCAAAAGCCAGCTGGACATATCCGCCGCTTCTGCAGACATGGCAGTTACGATGGGGCCCATCTTTCTGCCGCCCAGATAGAAGTCCCCGACTGTTTCGTTATCCTTAGAACAATAAATACCGATGGCAACCATGCCTACCAGATAGATGGCAATGGTGATCAGCATGATCATGTGAGCACTTGACATAATAAAATACCTTCTTTCTTTTTCTTTCAACTTTTGCTATATTAACACAATTTTAACCAGAACGAAACACAGAATTTAGTTTGAACACAAACTGAACGACAAAAATAAAAAACAGCCATAAACACTGAATAAATCAATATTTATAGGCTGTACGGTTTTCAGAACGATTTTTTATTCAAAAAATATTCTTTCAAATTTTCTTCTTATTTATGTCCGTTCTGTACGGAAATTCCCCAGAAAAATAGGCATCATGGTCTTTGCATACTGACTCAGAGAGTAATCCCCATTGGAAATGCACCAGTCATAGATCAGGGCCCGCTCGCAGAGGGCATAGGCCTTTACGATCTCATTGACCGCTGCATCGGCGCGGAGTTCTCCCTTCTTCTGCCCCTCGGAAACGATCTGTCGGAGCAGTTTATAATAGACACGGTTATGATCCATCAGATGCTTTTCCCCTGCAGTCACCAGCTGAGAGGAATACATTCTTGCAACGAGGTCAAGGGAAACGCTGTTATCAATCATCAGAAACAGCTCCTGATTCAGATACATCAGCTTCTCAAAGCTGTCCATATCCTCCCGCAATGTGGGGATCAGTTCCTGATATTTATCATCAAACAAATCGGAAAGAGAACTCAATAGGGCATCCTTTCCGCTGAAATAATGATAGAAAGAGCCTTTGGATGTGCCGGATTCCTCCACAATCTCTTCCACCGTGGTATCATCATATCCCTGTTCATAAAACAGCTTCCACGCCGCTGAAACGATACGGCTTTTGGTATTTCTTGTGTTTTTCTTCGCCAAGGCTCTCCCCCTCTCACACTTTCTTCCATTTCAGACTTACCAAATCATGCTCACGGATGGCTTTTACCAGCCTTTCGCTGAAATCCTCCGCAAGGATATCTCTTGCATCCAGCATTTCCAGCCCCAGCTCCTGACAGCGCAGATATGTACCGGTGTTTTCCTGCTTTTCCTTGCTGAATGTGGCGATCAGCCCTTTGGAAAACCAGCCGCCCAGTCTTTTTTTCGCGATGAGCAGTTCATTTAATGCCGCTGTATCCGCTTCTCTTAATTTGCAGGAAATGAATACGGGCAGAGAATCATCCATCAGCACCACATCGATTTCGTTGCCGCCCATACGGGTGCCGTCATAAATATCCCAGTCGATCATCGTACCCAGTTTGACATCATCAAACATGCCGCTGGATGCCGCCGCCACATACACATGCAGTTCCAGCCACACACCGTAACTGATGCAGTACTGCTTATCTTCCATAGAACAGAAGCGGAAAAATACATGGTCTTTCGTCATCTGCAGGTCTTCGATGAAGCCGTTTTTCTGAAATTCCCTTAAAATCATTTCCCCCGCCCAGACTTCTCTGCCATTTTTCTGGGTCACGGTTTTCGGACTGTCAATGGTCAGTTCGTGGGGCAGACTGCGGCTCGCCACCGTCTGCAGCCAGCTGCAAGTGCCCTTCCATTCAGGCAGATTGCGGAACAGGAACTGAGCCATTTTCCGAATGGATTCATATCTTTCCGGCTGCGGGGGACGATGGGATTCTCCCATCAGTTCCGCACCCTTGGCGTCCAGAAAATTTTCCAGCGTCAGCACTGCCGTATCGCAGACCTTTTCGTCGGTCTCCACATCATTGATGCATCTTTCCACCAGATCCGTATGTACCATGCGCATCCCTGTCTGCAGGCCGGCCTTATAGCCGGCGATCATCATCAGTTCGCTGCCGCCGGTCAGTTCCAGTGTACAGTTTTCCGCGCCATAGCGTTCCACCACGCGGCAGGTAGCCTGACGCAGTTTTTCCACAGAGCGGATGTCCACAGGAATACTTTCCAGTTTGATATGGGGCATGCTTTTTTTAAAGCAGGTTTCCAGGGAGCGGAACACATTCATATCCGTCATGCCCTTATCATGGAGATAGACCACCACATCGGGCTGCAAGGTCAGGGGAGCTACGATGTTTTTCAGCACATCCTTATCATAATATTCGATCAGAACTTTCATGGGGTTTCTCCCCTTTCCACTCATTCTTCTACGATGGTTTCTTCTTCGAATTTCACTTCGGTTTCTTTGTCTTTATTTCTGCCGGAAAAAACGGAACCGAAGTTCAGCTTATTCACCACACCGGGAGCCATATCAATGAGTTTTGTGATGGCATCCTGATTTTTCACGTTAATGAGATGTGTGCCGTTGGGTGTGATGGCCAGAATGGCAGAGGGTGTGATCTTCGCCCCAACGCCGCCGGCGGCATTTGCCGCTTCCTTTGTGCCCACTCCCGCGCCTACGGAAACTTCGATCAGGGGCAGCAGGGTCAGGTCACCCACCACAATGGCTTCGCCCACTACTGTTTTTGTGGAAACCAGATCATCTACTTTATCGAATAATACATTTACTGCTTCGTTGAAATCCTTGCTCATATTTGTCACCGTGTCCTTTCTACCTTCAATCCTCGTCTTTTTTTCTCAGGAATTGAATCATTTTCATGATGGCCTTTCGTACCGGCTTAGTCAGCACGAATGCCAGCACCGCCCATACCAGTTTGCCCAGCACAATCTTGCCTTTCACGCAAACTTCCATATCCTCCGCCGTGGCCTTGGCGAAGTCCCCTCTGATCTGTATGTCATTGCCGAACTTTGCCGTAAGTATCCCCGCCAGTGCCAGCACATAGCCGGTAGTGGTCGGGTCGCCGGTACCCACCGTTGCCTTCACAAAGAGGTCGCCCGGCAGGATGCCTTTCATCAGCCGCTGCAGCAGCTTGCCCAGAGCCTTGCAAATGCCTTTTTTGTCTTCGATGCTCCAGATTTCCTTCACAATGGGCGGGATTTTTTCTTTCTTTTCTTCCGCTCCCTCTCCCGTAAAGAAATTTTCCTCCTCATCCGGCAGAATCATTTCCGTATCTTCTGTGGGGGGGTTTTCTTCTATCTCGGAAAGCTTCACTCTGCGGATGGTTTTCGGCTGTTTCTCTGCCATCCGCTGGGGTTTTACCTTCGGTTTTTCTTCGTTTGGCTCTTCTTTTTGGGGTTCTGCCTTTGGCTGGGCTTTTTCCGCCGCCTGCAGGTCGGGTTCCTGCCGCTTCACGGATTCCTGCTCCGGTTCTTTTTTCTTCTTTGCTTTTTTCGGCTTCTTTTCCCTATCAGGCTTTTCTTCGCCGCCCATCAGGGTGAACCAAAGGACTTTCACCTGCAGTTTCAGCTGTTCCGCAGGGGCATAGCCGCCGTCCACCTTCACCGCACCAAAGAGCCAAGACACGCCAAAAGTACCGCTGATTTCCTCCTTTTTCTCTCCTGCCAGTCTGTATCGGATGGGTGAGAGCATCACCACAAGCACCAGCAGCAGGATGAGAATCAGAAGGGCCAGCAGCAGAATACCCAGCCATTTTAAAATTCCCAGTAAAATCAGTAAAGCCTTCATATTGTTTCATTCCTCTGTTTCTTCGCCCTTTTGCGCAAAAAAGCCGCACCCAGCCATATAAGCAGGCAAACGCCCAAAAACAAACACGCAATGGCACACGCCGTATCCCGAAAGAAGCCTTCGGGTACAATATTGATGAGCAGATCCGTTTTCGGATTCAAAATCCAGTCATCATTATCAAAAAAGATGAGATGGAAGGTGGTAAAATACTTCGTAAAATCTGTGGAGATCAGGGCCGCCAGAGCCGCCATGCCGCCGATGAAGATGCCCATGCCCCACTGCAGCATCCGCAAAAGCGTCTGCCCCTGTTCCTTTAAAAGCAGATACGCACCGCAGAATAACGCCAGTAAAGCCGCACCTTCTCTGAATTTCATAGCTTCCAGAAAGAGCCTCTGTACATCCGCCATGTGGCTTTTTTCCTGTTCGTTGAAAAACTCCCGTTCTTCTCCGCCCACAATGGTATGAACCACCAAATCTTCTCTGTCGCCTCTCAGATACTCCATCATTTCATCGGTCACAAAAAGCAGATCGCCCATTTCCATGGGAACCCGTTCCAGTACATTGTATTTCGTGTATTCTTTTTCAAAATAATGGGGATGGAAATAAACCACTGCCTCCACCGAAGTGATGAGAACAACAAGGATCACACAGAATGCGGCAATCAGTCCCATCCCATGATACATCGTTTTCATATCTCTGCCCCTTATAAAATCAGTTCTCTGGGATCGGCGGGATTCCTGCCGCCCTTCACCGCATCTTCTGTCATAAAGCGCAGAAGATCGATGGCCTCTCTCCTGCCCATGGCAATACCGACGATAAGACCGGCGCGGTTTTTATTCCGCTCATGAAACAGATCTCGGGAGGAAAGAATCTCCAGTCGGTTTTTATCCTCGAAAAGAACGATGCAGGTTAGATGCAGCACAGGAATGCTGCGGCGCAGGCTATATACGACCGTTTCCAGATCCGTTACATTTCCTGCCACGAATAAATTGTCGATGAGTTTCACACTGCCTCCTCCTTTCGCATAGATTGATACATTTTATAGTATAACATAAAATTTCAGACAGGCCTATCAAAAAACCGCCGAAACAAAAAATTTCACATCCTTTACAATCTGGCCAGTGCCTGCTCCAGCTCATTCAGATGATCGATGGGATACATACGAAGCAGCTCCTTATACTGGGGTGCACTCAGGTCGGGCGTCTCCGTATAAATAGCGATCTTCCCATTCAGATCTGCCTGGGCAAATTTCAGTTTCAGTTTGATAAAATCATCTTTCTGCATTGTTTCTCTCTCCTTTGTCCTTTTTCTTTTTGAAAATCTCACTTAAGCCCATTAAAAATAAAAAACCCCCGAAAATCTTCCGCAGCAGCTCCGATTCCAGAGAAACCGCCAGAAAAGCCCCTGCCGCCGCTCCGACCAACCCCAAAACTGCCAGCGGCTTTGCCGTTTTCCAGTCCAGACTGCCTTTTTTCTGATGGGTAATCAGGGCTGTGATAGCCGTGGGAATGAAATAAATCAGATTGACCCCTTGGGCCTGCTGCTGGGTGATATCCGTCAAAAATAACAAGGCGGGGATGAGTATGGTGCCGCCGCCGATGCCCATGCCGCTGATGATACCCGCACAAAACCCCACCAATGCCACCCACATCATAAGATCATCCTCACAGCCGCCGCGATCATAAATCCCCCGAAAATACGGTGGAGCCAGATACCGCTGACCTTACTCAGCAACTTCGCCCCCACCACGCCGCCGACCAGACCGCCCGCCGATGCCCAAAGGGCGATCTGCCATACTTCCCCCAATCCTGTTTTCCATAAATAAATGCAAAGAGACAGGATGGACAGGGGCAGAATCACAGCAATGGCCGTGGCATGGGCTTTATGCTCCTCCACCCCAAGAAACCGCTCCATGGCAGGCACAACAATGGTGCCGCCCCCCGAACCAAACAATCCGTTGGCAAAGCCCGTGATGATGCCGATGAGGAGCTTTTTCCATTTCTGCGTCATGCAAACGCCTCCTTTCCTGTGTTTAGTATGGGATTTCGTTCCATTTTTATTCTTTCATGAAAAAAAGCGTGGCCAAAACCACGCTCTTTTCCTTATTTCCCTTTGTTGTTGCCGCCGGCATTGTCATTGCCCATGTTTCTCACATCATTTTTCACATTGTCCCATGCGTTGCGGATGTCCTGCCCCAAGGTATCGTTGGTGCCGTTATCCGTCCGCATGCCGTAGGTATTCCGTTCTCCGTTGGTGTTGTTTCCCCTCAGGTTGTCTCCGGAAGTACTCCCGGTCACCGGGCCGCCGGAATAGATGCCATACCCGTCAGGGTTCGTATCATTGACAACGGAACCGTTTTTCGTCATTTCATTATACCAGTTTCTTGCCTGTGTTTCGTCCACCGTGCCATCTGCACCGCAGCCGCCGAACAATGCCAACGCCATGACCATGGCCGCCAGAAAGCCTGTTTTTCTGCCAAACATAAAATCCCTCCCGAATTTATTTTTGCAATATGGATTGCTGTTATAGTTTTCTCTTTCTGCGCCAGAAAAACCGCTCTTTTCACTGGTACAATCCCCAGAAATTGTCAGTTTGGGCCGATGATTCCACAGGCATCACCTTGTGAACCAAAGAAAAAATTGTTATAATATTAGTTTAGAAAATCCGATGATTTTTAAATCATTTTAATAAAAAGGAGATGTTTCTTTATGACAAAAAGAAAAAGCGGCATATTGCTGCACCCCACATCCCTGCCCGCTTCCTTTGGCGTAGGCGACCTGGGGCAGGCAGCATATACCTTCATTGATAAACTGGCAGAAGCCGGTCAGACCCTGTGGCAGGTGCTTCCCCTCGTGCCCACAGATGACGGCGGTTCCCCTTATTCCAGCTGTTCCGCCTTTGCGGGCAACGTCCTTCTCATCAGCCCTGAAAAACTGATGGAAGACGGCCTTCTGACGGAGGAAGATCTGCAGGCAGCCTATGTTGCCCCTTCTGCAAGGGTGGATTACGGCAAAGCCCGTGACGCAAAACTGCCCCTTCTGGAAAAGGCATACCGGAACTTCAAGGCAGCCGAAACACCCGCAGAATATGTGGATTTCTGCGAAAAGAATGCCTACTGGCTGGATGACTATGCCCTGTATCTTTCTTTGAAAAACCACTTCCGCGCCCTTCGCGCCGCAGAGGAAAACTCTGAAAACTTTGACGCCTTTCTGGCGGAATGTGAAGAGGTGGCCCTGACAGAAACACAGCTGAAGGAATATTATGCGGGCGCAAACTGGGTCTCCTTCCCCAAGGCCATCAGAAAACGCAATGCGATGACGCTGAAAAAATGGAGAAGAGAACTGGCAGATGCCATTGAAAAAGAATGCTTCCTGCAGTTTCTCTTCCACAAACAATGGCAGGCAGTGAAGGCTTACGCCAACAAAAAAGGGATCTCCATCATCGGGGATGCGCCTATTTTTACGGCCTATGACAGTGCCGACGTATGGGCGAACCAGAAGCTGTTCCGTCTGGATGCCAAAGGCTTCCCCACCTGTGTCACAGGGGTTCCCCCTGATTATTTCAGCGAAACAGGCCAACTTTGGGGCAACCCTCACTATGACTGGAAGCAGCATGAAAAAACCGGCTTCGCATGGTGGATCTCCCGTATCGAAAAAACACTGACAGACGTGGATCTTTTGCGTATCGACCATTTCCGCGGCTTCGAATCCTGCTGGGAAGTGGAATTCGGCGCAAAAGATGCCCGCGGCGGTAAATGGGTAAAAGCCCCCGGCGAAAAATTCTTTACACTGCTGAAGGAAAAACTGGGGGATGAACTGCCTCTGATTGCAGAAGATCTGGGCATCATCACAGAAGAAGTGGCAGCTCTGAGGGAATTTGCGGGGCTCCCCGGCATGCGTATCCTGCAGTTCGCTTTCGGACAGGATAAAAACAATGCTTATCTGCCCCATTCCTACGACAAAAACACGGTGGTCTACACAGGCACCCACGACAACGACACCACAAAGGGCTGGTACGAAACGGCCACCGAAGCAGAAAAGGATCACTACCGCCGCTATCTGAACGCAGACGGCTCCAACGTGGCCTGGGATTTCATCCGTCTTGCCCTCTCCTCCCCCGCAGATCTGGCCATTATCCCCCTGCAGGATGTGCTGGCACTGGGTACCGAACACCGCATGAATATCCCCGGCACTGCCACAGGCAACTGGGGGTTCACCTTCTCCTTCGATCAGTGGTGGGATGGTTTCACAGACGGTCTGAAATATACTTCCGAGCTCTTCGGCAGAAATCAGAAGCCCTTCCCCGAAAAAGAAGAAAAAACAGAAGAATCCATGGCAGAAGAAACAGTAAAAGAGGCATAAACATTGCATTTCCTGCCCTTTTCTGTTACAGTTAAGGGTAGTTCATTTGTAAAATAGCCTTATTTTAAGGAGGAAATAAATTATGTGCGGCTTTTGCGGCTTTACCGGGCAGATTGCCACGCCCGAAGAAATTCTGGAAAAAATGAAAAATAAGATCATCCACCGCGGTCCCGACAGCGGCGGCTCCCATATCGATGACGGCATTGCCATGGGCTTCCGCAGACTGAGCTTTTTGGACCTGGAGGGTGGTCATCAGCCTATTTATAACGAAACAAAAGACATGGTCATCACCTTCAACGGGGAGATCTACAACCATCAGGAGATCAGAGAAGAACTGATTGCAAAAGGTCATGTGATGGGCAGCGGTGCAGATACAGAAGTGCTCATCCACGGCTACGAAGAATGGGGCGAAGAAATCCTGCAGAAACTGCGGGGCATGTTTGCCTTCGTCATCTGGGACAAAAAGAAGGAAACGCTGTTTGGTGCCCGTGACTTCTTCGGCATCAAGCCCTTCTACTATACACTGGCAAACGGCAACTTCATCTATGGCTCCGAGATCAAATCCATTCTGGAACATCCCGATGTGAAAAAAGAAGTGAACCCCGTGGCACTGGAAAACTACCTGACGTTCCAGTACAGCGTGCTGGAAGAAACTTTCTTCAAAGGCATCTTCAAACTGATGCCCGCCCATTGCTTCACCTTCAAAGGTGGCAAACTGGACATCAAACGTTACTGGGAACCCGTATTTGAACCAGATCACAGCAAATCCATGGATCAGTGGGTGGATGAGATCGACGCAGCCATGCAGGATTCCATTCAGGCCCATAAAATCGCCGATGTAGAAGTTGGCTCCTTCCTTTCCAGCGGCGTAGACAGCTCTTACGTTGCTGCCTGCTTCAAAGGCGACAAAACGTTCACCGTTGGCTTCGACTATCAGAACTATAACGAGATTGATTACGCAAAGGCCCTGTCCGAAAAAATCAAGATCGACAACTACAGCCACCTGATCTCCGAGCAGGAATACTGGGATTCCATCGGCAAGGTGCAGTATCACATGGACGAGCCTCTGGCTGACCCTTCCGCCATCGCCCTCTACTTCGTTACAAGAACAGCGGCGCAGCATGTAAAAACATGTATGTCCGGCGAAGGTGCCGATGAATTTTTCGGCGGCTACAACATCTATCGGGAACCCCACGACCTGCTGCCCCTGACACGCCTGCCCCGCCCCGTGCGCAAAGGCTTAGGTGCCATGGCGCAGAAACTGCCCAAAATGAAGGGGAAAAACTATCTGATCCGCGGCAGCAAGGATCTGCAGGAACGTTTCATCGGGAATGCGTTCATGCTGAATGAGCAGGAAAGAGAACGTATCCTGAAACACCCCACAGGCAAATTCCATCATACCCAGCTGACCAAACCTTTTTATGATAAGGTGGCGCATCTGGATGATGTGACAAAAATGCAGTATATCGATATCCATTTCTGGCTCATCGGCGATATCCTCTTGAAAGCGGACAAGATGTCCATGGCCCATTCTCTGGAAGTACGCGTACCTTTCCTGGACAGAGTGGTATTTGATGTAGCAAGAAAAGTGCCTACAGAATACAAGGTAACCAAGGAAAACACAAAATACGCCATGAGACAGGCGGCCCACCGCTACCTGCCCGACATGGTCGCTGAAAAGAAAAAACTGGGCTTCCCCGTGCCCATCCGCGTATGGCTGAGGGAAGACAAATACTATAACATCGTCAAAGAAGCCTTCCACAGCCCCGCGGCACAGGAATATTTCAAGACAGAAGAGATCATGAAATATCTGGATGACCATAAGGCAGGCAAAGCAGACAACAGCCGCAAAATCTGGACCGTTTATATGTTCCTCGTATGGCATAAACAGTTCTTCGAGAACTGATCTTGGGGACACCGTCCCCAAACCCCTGCGAGGGGGTCACCCCCTCGACCCGATACGCAAAAGCATCCGCTTTTGCAAATGGGGTCAAGCATTGCGGCAACGCCGCTAGCCTAGGGGCAAAGCCCCGATGGGGGAATCATTCCCCTTGTGGGAGTTTGAGGGTGAAACCCTCATAAAATAATTGCCCTAAGCGTGTTTTTGAAAGGGTAGGCACGAAGTGCCGTAGGGAAAACTTTTCACAAGTGAAAAAAGTTTTCCCCAAAATCAAACCAAACAAAAAAGCCCCTCTTTTGAGGGGCTTTTTTTATTGCCTTAAATCGATCTTAGATCGCTGCGATTTTCGCATCGATATCCTGATCCAGAACTGCAACTTTTTCTTCTGCAGCCTGCAGACTATCTGCTTTTACGCCGATGTAGAATTTCAGTTTAGGTTCTGTGCCGGAAGGACGGATGCATACCCATGTACCATCTTCCAGTGTATAATGCAGCACGTCGGAAACGGGCAGAGGGCTGCCGCTTTCTTCGCCTGTCACCAGATTTTTGAATACCTGTGTTTTATAGTCTTTCGCAACCACAACTTTGAAGCCGCCCAGTGCAGCAGGTGTGTTTTCTCTGAATGTTTTCATAATCAGCTGGATGCGTTCCATCCCTTCCAGACCTTTCATGGTCAGAGATTTTACGCCTTCACGGAAGTAACCGTATTTTTCATACAGTGCCAGCAGTGCTTCATACAGTGTCATGCCTTTTTCTTTGTAGTAAGCAGCCATTTCGCAGATCAGCACGGAAGCGAAAACAGCGTCCTTATCTCTTGCGTATGTGCCGCCCAGACAGCCATAGCTTTCTTCAAAGCCATACAGGAATGTGTGAGAGCCTGTTTCTTCGAAGCCTTTGATCTTTTCACCGATGAACTTGAAGCCTGTCAGAACGTCCATTTTTTCTACGCCGTAAGCTTCGCAGATGGGTGTGATCATTTCTGTGGAAACGATGGTTTTAATCACTGCGCCGTTTTCAGGCAGTCTGCCCTGTGCTTTTCTCTGGCTCAGGATGTATTCTGTTGCCAGTGCGCCAACGTGGTTGCCTGTCAGGGCAACAAATTCGCCCTTATCGTCTTTTACCATGGCACCCACACGGTCACAGTCAGGGTCTGTGCCGATCAGGATATCCGCATCCACTTTTGCAGCCAGTTCCTGTGCCATCACAAATACCTTTGTATCTTCAGGGTTGGGATAGTCTACCGTAGAGAAGGAAGAATCGGGAGCTTCCTGTTCTTTTACGATATAAACATTTTTGAATCCTGCTTTTTCCAGATTACGACGAACAGGCATATTACCGGAACCATGCAGAGGTGTGTAAACGATGTTCAGTTTATCCCCCATGCGCTGGATCATTTCGTGGTTCATCAGGGAAGCCTGTACGTTTTTGTCGAAAGCTTCATCCACTTCTGCACCGATCAGGTTGAACAGTTTTTTCGCTTCTGCTTCGGCTCTGTCCATTCTCTTGATCTGTCCAAAGTCTGTCACAGCGTTTACTTCTGTAATGATGCCCTTATCTCTGGGAGCTACAACCTGTGCACCGTCAGCCCAGTATACTTTGTAGCCGTTGTATTCCGGGGGATTGTGGGATGCTGTCAGCACAACGCCTGCAGTGCAGCCCAGCTCTCTGACTGCGAAGGACAGCATGGGAACGGGTCGCAGGGAAGGATAAACAAAGGCAGGGATACCGTTTGCAGCAAAGATCAGACCTGCAACCTCTGCAAATTCAGGAGACATGAAACGGGAGTCATAAGCAATGGCAACACCCTTGTCCTGTGTACCCTCTTTCAGGATATAGTTTGCCAGACCCTGAGATGCTTTCCCTACTGTGTACTGGTTCAGTCTGTTGGAGCCGTTGCCGATGATGCCGCGCAGGCCACCTGTACCAAATTCCAGTTCTTTAAAGAAACGTTCCTTGATTTCTGTTTCATTATCCGCAATGCTTCTCAGTTCCGCCTTTGTCTCTTCATCGATAAAGGGATCTTCCAGCCACTGCTGATATCTTACGCGATAGTCTTCCATAATGTTTTTCCTCCTTAAAAAATGTTGTCTTTTGTTTTACTCCAATGTTGCATGTAAGGATGCAGTCGTACTCTGGATGGAAACGCTCTGTCGGAACGTATCGTATCCATCCTTTTCCACCTGCACGTTATAAGAACCGTAGGGCAGATTCACCTGCATGGGCGCAACGCCGTATTCCTCGCCGTTGATATAGACCCATGCGCCGTCAACATCTGCCGTCACGGTCAATGTACCATATTGCATGTCTCTTGTCAGTTCTGCATTGAGGGTCAGACTGTCCTGATCCAGGGTAACATGCTGGCTCCATTCCGTATAGCCATTTTTCAGAATGACCACGTCATATTCCCCCATGGGCAGAACCGCAGGGCTTTCCGCCAGTGTGCCGTTGATGTACAGCTTATAATTGCTGACATTGGCATTCACGATAATGACGCCCACCTTTTCCTGCGCCTCGGAAAGGTCATAGAGGAACTCCTCTCCCCCTTCCACAAAAAGCGTATCTTTTCTGGTCTCGATATTGGAGCCGGTTACAGTCACCTCATGCTGACCCGCTCTGACAGCCACCTTCATGCCTTCTGCCAGCGGAAGGGCTTCCTCCCCATCCAGCTGAAATGCGCCGTCCTTGATATTCTCGGCATTTTCCACCTCGATATATCCATGATATTCCAAAACTGCCACAGACCAGACCACATTTTCCACCAGCTTCAGTTCCAGCAGGTCGCAAGGTTCCAGATCTTTGGGGGAAATTTCTTCTTTGTTATAGAAAAACAGAGCCTTTTCGCCGTATGTATAGGAATCCTCATCCCCAGTCAGGCGTTTTTTTACTGTATCCGCCTGCAGCCCTGTCATTTCTCTGGTCTCAATGGCTGCATCGCTGTAATCAATGGAACGGGCAGTTTCGCCATCTTTATCCAGCTCCACCATGACAAGGTCGCCCATCTCCAAGCCGCCATAGGCAACGGCACGCCCCTGTTCATCAATAACTTCCGTTTCCTCCGTCAGAAACAGTGTTCTCCGCCGTTCTTCGGCAATATCATAAACCACTGCTTCCCCTTCATCCAGCACACTTTCCACCAGCATGGGGGAAGCCTGTCCGGAAGGCTTTGCGGGAGCTGCCGCAGGATGGAACCCGCAACGCACCAGAGAAAACCCGATGATGCAGGCCAGCACCGCCAGAGCCGCCAACAGCCCCATGGTCTTTTTGCTCATGCCGAATTTTTCTTCCTCGTCATAGGCTTCCCATTCTTCCTCTTCCAAAGGTTCGGGCTGTTTTTGCACAGGCTGCACGGGAATCGTCTGTCTGGTATCGCCCATTTCCTCCTCTTCCGAGAAGGTTCCAGTCGGTGTATCGAATTTTTCAGACTCAAAGGCGTTCAAAAAATCATTGGCATCGCCCAGATCATCTTCCTCTGCAGGCTCTTTCTGCAGCTGTTTTACTTGTTCATTTATATCATCCAGTCGTACGGTCAGGCCAAAATCCTGATCCTTTTCCTGAAAGTGATAATCCTTCATTTCTTTCTCCTCCTTCGGGGAAAAATAGCGGAGTTTTTCATCTTCTATTGTAATTCTTTTCCCGTGAAGTTGCAACAAGAAAAAACAGCAAAGGCTGCCAAGGGCTCCCCCTTAACAGCCTTTTTCGATGATGTCTTTCAGGATACGTCCTTTTTCCTCTTCTCGGGCGGCCGCCGCCAGCCGTTCCTGCATGGCAGGAGAAACGCAGGCTCTGCGCCGATTGTAATATTCATTGACCAGCCGCAGAAATTTTTCCGGATACACCAGCATTCCCTGCAAAATGGTCAAATCATCTGCAGAAACGGGGCGATATTTTCCATACCTTTCCAACATGGCCGCCACCCCCGCCGATGATCCTTCCGTTTTTTTGAAATACCGCCGCAGATAATAGGCCAGATCCGCCAGCGGCAGTTCGCTACTGCATTTATCAAAGCTGCCGACGAAAATCTCGCCTTTTTCGCTGACCCGCAGGGCTTCCCCCTTATAAGCGTTATGGCAAAAGGCCCCTGCTTTGGCCGCTCTGTCCAGAGCTTCTCTGTAACCGCCCTTTTGCAGCAATTCCTCCGCCTCTCTCACCTGCCCCATAAACTGATCGTAATGGCGGATCAGCAGCAGGTCGATGGCGTCATAATTCCCCCGTTTGTCATTGCGGCGACGCATTTTTGCCAATTCTCCCCTTCTTTTGGCATACAGCCCCGGCAAACGGTCTCTATCCCAGCGAGCGGCATCACTGCATAGCCCCTTTGCTGCCTGATGCATCCGCCCCAGGATCTCCGCTCCCCGCAAAAAATCTTCTGTACTTTCTTCCGGCAGGGCTTCCGCCGGCATCACATCTTCCAAGGTATATAATACACCGTCATGACGGTAAAAGGGTTCCTCATCCATCGCCCGATAAAATCGGCTGATATTGCAAAATCCATTTTTTTGCAGCTGTTCCTTTACATCAAAGGCCAGACGCAGGCTTTCCACGCTGCCTCTGGGCTTTTTCAACTCCCTGAGCCCCTGATCCGTGCGGCAGATCAGCCCTGTCCGCGTGCGGGTACCGCCCCGAAAACGGAGTCCATAGCCCTCCCATAATATTTTTTCATTGATATCTTCCATGGTCATTCCCCCTGCTTCCCGACAAACTTCCTCTGGAACATCCTATGGGGAAAAATATAAAAATAGACCTTGCATTTTCTGCAAGGCCTGAAATCCACAAAAACTGCGCCTTCAGGGACTCGAACCCTGGACCCACTGATTAAGAGTCAGTTGCTCTACCAACTGAG
>CALFPN010000049.1 GCA_937919015.1 uncultured Clostridia bacterium | reverse complement strand
TCCTTGGACCGGGTACCCACGGAACCACCTTCGGCGGCAACCCGTTCTGCTGTACAGCAGCAAAAACAGTATTATCCATCGTCAATACTCCGGAATTCTTAAAAGAAGTTCAGGAAAAGGGCAAATATTTAAAGAAAGAAATTTTAGCCATCGGTTCCGATAAGATTAAGACCGTCCGCGGTATGGGCCTGATGCTGGGTATCGTTGTGGATAAAGACGAGAGAGCAGCTCTGGTGGCAAAACTGATGGAAAAAGGCATTCTGGTTCTGACTGCCGGAACGGAGGCAATCCGTCTGCTTCCGCCGCTGGTAATTACCTATGAGGAGATGGATGAGGCCCTCGCTGTTATGAAGGAGGTATTCTAGGGTTATGGATGATTTATTAAAGCTTTTAGACTGCACACCGGAGGAGATCGTTTCCCTCCTGGATCTGGCAGATCAGTTAAAATATGAGAAAAAGCACAACATTCCGCACCGTTATCTGGAAGGAAAGTCTCTGGGTATGATTTTCCAGAAATCTTCCACCAGAACCCGCGTTTCCTTTGAGACCGGTATGTTCCAGCTGGGCGGCCACGCCCTGTTCATCAGCGCGAAAGATTCCCAGATCGGCCGCGGCGAACCCACACAGGATACGGCCCGTGTCATGAGCCGTATCCTGGATGGTATCATGATCCGTACTTTTGACCAGTCCGAAGTGGAAATGCTGGCGGAATACGGTTCCATCCCCGTCATCAACGGTCTGACAGACTTCTGTCACCCCTGTCAGGTCATGGCTGACCTCCTGACCATCCGCGAACACAAAGGCACACTGGAAGGTTTGACCATGTGTTACATCGGTGATGGCAACAACATGGCAAACTCCCTGATCGTTGGCGGCCTGAAGGTTGGCATGAAGGTACAGATTGCCTGCCCCGACGGCTATCACCCCGATCCCATGGTCATGACATTTGCTGCCCAATATCCCGATCAGTTCACCCTGACTGACAAACCCATGGAAGCAGCAAAAGATGCAGACGTGGTGATCACAGACTGCTGGACAAGCATGGGTCAGGAAGAAGAAAAGAAAGCAAGAGAAGCTGCTTTTGCAGGCTATCAGGTAAACAAAGAGCTGATGGGCGTTGCCAAAGCAGATGCTATGGTGCTGCACTGCCTGCCCGCTTACCGTGAACAGGAAATCACAAACGAAGTATTCGAAGCACACGCCAACGAAATTTTCGATGAAGCAGAAAACAGACTGCACGCACAGAAAGCCGTGCTGGTAAAACTGCTGGGCTAAATCAAACATTTGCCGCATATCTTTCAGATATGCGGCTTTTTAATCCTTCCCCCTTGGTATTGCGGAAAAAGGATTGACCGATGGGTGTTAGAAAAATATGAAACTTTTTCCAAAAAACCTATTGACAATCCCCTACTAAGCGGATATAATTTAGACAAGATATTAAATAAGAATTATTATTATTTAGAATGCAAATACAAAGAGAGAGTATTATTTAAGAGGAGGAAAACATTATGCAGAAATTCGATATCAAAGGTACAAAAACAGAAAAAAACCTGCAGGAAGCATTTGCAGGCGAATCCATGGCAAGAAATAAATACACATACTACGCTTCCAAAGCGAAAAAAGAAGGCTACGAACAGATCGCAGCTCTGTTCCTGGAAACAGCAAACAACGAAAAGGAACATGCAAAAATCTGGTTCAAACTGCTGCATGACAGCGATATCCCCGGTACAGCTGAAAATCTGCTGGACGCCGCACAGGGCGAAAACTACGAATGGACAGATATGTATGACAGAATGGCAAAAGAAGCAAGAGAAGAAGGCTTCGACCGCATCGCTTACCTGTTCGAAGCAGTAGGCAAAATCGAAAAAGAACACGAAGAAAGATATCGCAAACTGCTGGCTAACGTAGAAGGCGGCCTGGTATTCTCCAGAGACGGCGACATGATTTGGCAGTGCGCAAACTGTGGTCATATCCATGTAGGCAAACAGGCTCCCGGTATGTGCCCTGTATGTGAACATCCTCAGGCTTACTTCCAGCTGCTGTGCCAGAACTACTAATCTCAAAAATGCCATAAAGAAGAAAATCCATAACTCATATTATCCCTAATGAAAAAGAGCCGTAAGGCTCTTTTTTATTTGGATTAAAAAATAAATTTACAAGAATCGAAGGAAAAATACAGTCAAAACGCCCGTGGAAATCCCTGCTGATCTATGCTAAAATGCAGGTAGAATGCGTTCGCAAAAAAGGGGGAACTATTTATGAAAGAACAAAGAAAACAAAACCGCAAACGTTGGTTTGCAATATTCCTGTCAGTGGTATTCTGCTTTACGCTGCTGCCGGCTACCGCTTCCGCAGCAGGCACAAGGAGTGTCAACTGGACACAATTACCGCAAATTGGAATAAAACCGTTTACAGCCAAAGCAACTCCTATACAAATACAAAGTATCAGTATAGCGGCGCATATCAGTGTCAGGCCTTTTCCCGCTATATTTTCAACAATCTTTATGGGCACACAGATGGACTGTCTAACAAAAACAATACCGTTACCATCACAAACCACAGCACTGCTTCTTCCCTGCTGAATCAGCTGAAAACCATCGCAGTTCCCGGCGATGCCATCCGTGTCACTTCCTCCTACGGTGGTTCTCACATCATGCATCTGCATCAGGTGGACAATTCCAACCGTATCCATGTATACGAATCCAACTTTGACGGTTCCACAAATCAGGGACGTTATTATGTCTATCCTAACATCAATACCTTCCTGGATAATACCATGAGATACGATAAGAAAAAGGTGACTGTAACCAACGATGCACTTTCTCATACCGTAGAGCTGAAAATCATTCATTCTAAAAAAAATACAGCAACTAACACCACCCCCGCCGCCCAGACAGTTCAGGTCATGTTCAACGGCAACGGCGGCACAGTTTCCGAAAGCTCCAGAACCATCATAAAGGGTTCCGCTCTGGGTTCTTTCCCCAAAGCCACCAGAAGCGGCTATACCCTGAAGGGCTGGTATCGAGTCAATACAGCCGTTGCTTCCCTGAAAGTAACGGAAAGCCAGAAAATTGACAGCGACACGATGCTTTTTGCAGTATGGAGCAAAAACACCTCCACAACGGCCAACACCAATGCTGCCACCAAGACCTATTATGTAAAAGGCACAGACGGCACACTGGTAATGCGCCAAGGCCCCGGTTCCAATTACGGACAGCAGACACTGATCCCCGAAGGCGCGGCTGTAAAAGTGACGCCTT
This sequence comes from uncultured Clostridia bacterium, assembly GCA_937919015.1. Lineage (GTDB taxonomy): Bacteria > Bacillota > Clostridia > Lachnospirales > Anaerotignaceae > Anaerotignum_A. Next base: position 11,301 of record CALFPN010000049.1, on the reverse strand, counting down.
CTAAAAACAGCGGCAGCTGGTGGTATGTCACATACAACGGCAAAAGCGGCTATTCCTACAGCAGCTATCTGACTACTACAGCACCCAAAGCGAAAGCAACCCAGCTGATCAAAAACGGCACCTATGAAATCGCTCCTAATTATGCAACAAACATGAGACTGGATGTATCCGGTGCCAGCAAAGAAAACGGTGCAAATGTTCAGATTTACAAAGCAAACGGCACAAATGCACAAAAATGGAAATTCAAACATCTGGGCAATGACTATTACACCATCACCAGCGTTGCTTCCGGCAAAGCACTGGATGTAAAAGGCGGCAACAGCAAAGCCGGCACAAATGTACAGCAGTGGGGCTCCAACGGCAGCAATGCGCAGATCTGGAAAGTGAAAAAAGCGGATAACGGCAGCTATTATCTCTGCCCGAAATTAAACGAAAAAGTTTGTCTGGATGCATATAAAGGCCAGAAAACCAACAATACCAATGTAACAACATGGACGCTCAACAATGCTTACAACCAGAAATGGAAAATTTTCTGATTCCAAACCAAACAACAAAAAGCCCCTTTTTGGGGGCTTTTTTCTATTCCGTCAGCACGATATTCTCTTCTGTCATTTCCGCGGCTTTCGCCCGCATTTCCTCCCACAAAGGGCGAATTTTTTCGTTATTCAAAGTGCCGCAGGTGGAAGTCATCACCTGAATCACATGGGTATCCGTTTCCCCAAGAGTGAATACGCCCAGCTGTTCCTCCAGCGGTTCTTCCGCACCTTTTTCCCATGCTTCCAGCCAGAAAGCTGTGTCTCCCCCATCATGAAAATCAAACCAGAGGGCACCGCTTTCTGCCATATGCACATCGCAATGTTCCATCGTCCCTTCCGGCAGAAGGATGGTTGCCCCCACTTCCGCCCAATGATATTCATCGGCAGGGATCTCGTAACTGTCCGGATCCCCCTCATCCATAGGCTGACAGCCCGTCAGCAATCCAACAAATAGCAACAAGCATAACAGTTTCTTCATAGACAGCACCTCTCTTTCTCCTTTTTGGACGAAGGTTGGCACTGTTTTGTTGCATCAGAAAAGCACCCTTTCGGGTGCTTTTCCTTAAGAGAGTATATCAAAGAAGGCGGAGAAAACGATTTTAGCAATCGAACTGAAAAATCTGCTTGCAGAATTTTTCGGTTACGGTTGGTAAAAATCACTTGCGGAGCAAGTGGATGAGTAAAACGAAGTTTTACGAATCGTTTTCTACCTAACTTGAACCCTATTTATACGGATGTCTTAAAAGACTTCTTTAAAGCATTTTTTATATTTTACTGCATCAATCATCTCTGCCATGCGGGACAGGTCGCCCACCAGTACAGCACCGCTGATGACATTGTTACGGAACCAGATTTTTTCCAATGTCTGTTTCTTGTCATCTTTGATTTCCACTGTTTTGTAGGAAACGCCTTCTTTTGTGCCGATATCGCCGATGGAGAACAGGCTTGTGCCCATACCATGGAAGCTCATGCCGTTTACATCAGGCTGGTAAACCAGTGCTTCGCCTGCTGCATTTGCACCTGCGATGCGACCCATTTCGGAAGCCACGGGCCAGATGGTGATGTTTGCGCCATTGTACTGTGCGCAGTCGCCTGCCGCGTAGATACCTTTTACGGAAGATTCCATATTTGCATCTACGATGACTGCTCTGTCTGTTGCCAGACCTGCAGCCTGTGCGATGGCGATGTTTGCACGAACGCCCGTGGATACCAGAACCAGGTCTGCTGCCAGTTTTTCGCCGTCAGCCACAACACCTTCCACGTGGTCTGTACCGCTGATCTCGTCGATCTTCACGCCCACACGGATTTCGATGCCTTTCTGTTTTGCTACATCTGTCAGGATACGTACGGTTTCGGGGTCTACCTTGCCCGCCATCAGAACGGGAGCACCTTCCAGAACCGTTACGTTCAGTTTTGCTTTTCTCAGTTCCCAAGCTGCTTCCAGACCCAGAACGCCGCCGCCGATGACAACTGCATTCTTCGCGCCCTTCGCCAGCTCTTTTACTTTTTCCACGTCCTTGATGGCACGAACGGATACCACTTCGGGCAGGTCTTTGCCTTTGAAAGGAGGGATGAAGCTGGAGGAACCCAGTGCGTATACGCATTTATCATAGGAGAATACAGAGCCATCTGTCAGGATGACTTCTTTTTTCTCTGCATCCAGTTTTTCTACTTTGCTGTTCAGTCTCAGGTCAACATTGTTTTCTTTGTACCATGCCGCAGGTTCGCTGGCAATGGCACCGCCCGCAACTGCACCGAACATCGCCTTTGTCAGCATAGGTCTGTCATAAGGCAGTTCGTTTTCTTCAGACAGCATCACGATGGAAGCTGTGCTGTTTCTCAAACGAATGGATTTCGCCGCATTCAGAGCTGCAGTACCGCCGCCCAGGATCACGAATTTTTCTTCGGAATCTTTGCGGAAGCCTGTATCGGGATCCGCTACGGGAACAAAGTTATCGGGGCCTACGCCGCAAACAGGACATACTTCGGAATCAGAAGGAATGATCTCACCGCAAACCAGACATTTCACCAAGCCCGCTCTTGCGGAAGGTTTCTTTTCTTCGCCCTGCAGCAGTTTCACGCCAAACTGATAACCAAATTCAAAAGCTTCTGCCAGATCTTTTTCGGAGGGCTTTAGACGAACCTTAAAGCCATCTACCACGCGCAGGTTGATCTGCTTCAGTCTTTCGATGATATGAGGCACACCTTCACCACTCCAGCCGTAGCTGCCGAAAGCGGAAGCCAGTTTGCCGCCGTGAATGGGTGCATACATACCTGTGGTCAGATCCCAGATGGGTTTCAGGGCTTCCTGCAGAATGGTGGGTGTACCGAAAAGGATACCATCCGCTGCGCCAATTTCGCCTGCCACAACGCCAATTTCGCCTGCCACAACGCCTGCATCTGCGGTTACCAGATCATAGGATTTTACGTCGATATCGCCGGCTTCTTTGATCCCTTCTGTGATCTTTTCTGCCAGCTGTTCTGTGTAGCCGTAAGCACTTACATAAGGGATGACTACGGTTGTTTTTTCGTTTGTGGGCATTTCGCACCATGCATCATAGATCGCCATCAGTTCAGGAATGTGGCTGTCCAGCACGGGGCCATGTCCGGGACAGATCAGGTCGATATCCAGTTCATGCACACGTTTCAGTGCATCTACCATGAAGGGCTGCTTGAAGGGGCCCAGAATGTTATCGAAATAATATTTTGTGGCACGCAGATAGCCCTCATAATCGGTTACTGTGCTGCGCAGAATCCCTTCATGGGCATAATGAGAACCGAAGGAGTCACATGTCACCAGCGTTTTATCTTCCACTACATAAGTATACATGGTGTCGGGCCAATGCAGATTAGGCACCACCAGGAATTTCAGTGTTTTATTGCCGATCTTCATTTCATCGCCATCTTTCACTGCGATGGAATAGAAATCTTCATTTACAATTTCCTTCAGGAAGGAAATTGCTGTTGCTGTGGCAATAATTTTAACTTTGGGATTTTCCTGCACCAGACGCTGAATGGAACCGGCGTGGTCAGGTTCTGTGTGGCTGACTACGATATAGTCAATGGTATCGATGTCCAGCTGTTCTGTCAAAGCAGCTCTGTAGTCATCATAGAATTTTTCTTTTGCTGTTTCAAACAGGATGGTTTTGTCACCAGCCTTCAGGATGTAAGAGTTATAGGTTGTACCAAATTCTGTGTACATGATGATATCAAATACTTTCAGGTCTTTATCCAGAATACCTGCCCAGTACAGATCATTTTTCAGCTGCATTGTTCTCATAATTTACACCTCTCAGATTAAATTAGTAGGGATTATTGTCAAAAAAGAAAGGGAAATGTTTTGCCGTCCGCATTTTCCTTATTTATGAAAATAGAGGAGAGTGTTTCCACCCTCCTCCTTAAAATTCTTCTCTATTAGATTTCTTTTTTCCACAGACCGTGCAGGTTGCAGTATTCATAAGCTGCGATCAGTTCTTCGCCTTCTGCCAGTGCGAAAACTGCTTCGGGAGCACCTGTGTGATCCAGATATTTGAACTGGCCGCCTTTGTTTGTGTACAGATAGATCCATGCGATGTGATGTTCTTCGATCATGGGGTGAGTCACTTCACCAACAACCACTTTTACTTCTTTGCCGTTCACTTCTACGACAGGAACATGTTTTTCACCGGCACCATCGGATGTGTTGGGCACCAGTTCATCCATTTTCTGGCCGCAGCAGAATACGGGAACACCTTTGTCTTCGATTTTTGTGATGATGTTGCCACAATGTGCGCATTTGTAGAATTTAGGTTCTTTCATGATTTGTTCCTCCTTTGAAATTTATACTCTCTCTTTTATTGCTTCTCTTAATCAATAATTATTCTCTTTTGATATCTTGTGTAAATTATATCTCTTTTGTATGGTTTTGTCAACGGGGTTCTGTTAAATTTTATCCCGTTTTTCTCTTTCCTATTCCGTTTTCATGTCTTTTCTCTTGCTTTTCTGTGATTTTATGATATCATGAGTTTAAGAGGAATTGTTGTTGCAAATGCAACAGAAGGGAGAAAAATATGGAAAATTTATCAAACAACGCCTTATTCCAAAATGTTTCCGCCGAAAGCATTGAAAAAATGATCCCCTGCTTTGATATGAAAAAGCGTTCTTTCTCCGAAAAAGACATCATATCTACCACAGACGGGAAAAAAGAATATGTCTGTCTGCTGCTGGAAGGGGCGGTTTCTGTCAGCCGTATCTCCATCGACGGTTCTCTGGATCTTCTGGAGTATCTGGAAGATACCGGCGTTTTCGGGGATGCTTTTGCCTTTTCCAATCAGGAGGATGAATTTATCACCGTCTGCGAAAAGGACTGCTCCGTTCTGTTTATCGAAAAAAGCCAGATCACCAAACGTTGCTCCAATGCCTGTCAGCACCATACCCAGGTGGTAGAAAACATGCTGCAGCTGATGGCGGGTAAGGTTGTTCACCTGACCGAAAAGGTGGATATCCTCAGCCACCGTTCCATCCGTGGAAAACTAATGAGCTATTTCCGTATCCAATCCACCAAACAAAACAATCTCACCTTCGAACTGCCTTTCTCCCTGCTGAAGCTGGCCAATTATCTTTGCATCGACCGCAGTGCTATGATGCGGGAGCTGAAAAAAATGAAGGAAGAAGAAATGATCGAACTGGACGGCAGAGTCGTGACGCTGCTTTAAAAAAGGGGGCATTTTTATGAAGAAAAAATATCTGGCTTTGTTTTTATCCGCTACATTGCTGGCATCTGCCCTCCCCTCCACGGCTTTTGCAGCCCATCAGGTCAGGGGCAACAAAGATGTGATGTGGGTCTTTGACGGCGATACCATTACTGCGAAGGGGTTTCCTGCGGAATATAACGGCGATACGGTATATATGTCTTATTCGGAATATGATGAAAACTGGAGTGGCATCCCCTATACCGGCCACAAATTCACAGCAAAAGTAAAAAACGGGCAGGCATCCTTCCGACTGGACGGCAACGAAAAGGATGGATTATACAAAATGTCTTCTGAATTTGAATCCAATGGAGACTTCCTGAGCGGCTTTTTAAAAAATGCAGGCTATTTCCGCATTGAAAACGGCGAAATCGCCCCTGCCCTTTCCCGTTTTGAAACCAAAAATCTGGAGGATTTTACGAAACTTCGAGGCGACAGCGAAGCAATGGCGTTTGCACTGACGCCGTATTATGCAGACGATCCTGTGTCCCAGAAGATCATCGATGCAAAAGCAGCCGAAATCACCAAAGGACTCACAGACCCTTACGACAAGGCCAGAGCTATTTTTGAATGGGTCACCATGAACATCGCCTATGCCTATAGCGGCAGCTACGGCGGGGAACCTGTAGAAGTGCTAAACAAAAAAGCAGCTGTCTGTGTCGGCTATACCAACCTGACCAATGCCCTGCTGCGTTCCGCTGGCATTCCCGCCTTGTTTACTGTAGGTGCTGCAGGTCATGGCCCCAACAGCATGTATAACCACGGCTGGACAACAGCGTTCATCGACCAGCGTCCCATCATGATCGACAGCACATGGGGCTCCTGGAATACCCTTGAAAACGGCAAGTTCAACTGGAAGGATCATAACAGCCCTTCCTGGTTTGATGTCAGTCTCCATAAATTCAGCGAAACCCATAATATCTGGGAATTTTCCGGCACAACCAGTTATTATTACACGTATGAAATGCTGCCTCCACCCCAGAAGGTATCCGCTTCCAACGCCAGACTGCAGGTGGATGGCAAAGCCGTTTCCGTCGGGGCATATACCATCAACGGCAACACCTATTTTAAGCTCCGCGATCTGGCTGCTGTTCTGAACGGAACCGACGCTCAATTCAGCGTCGCCTATGATAACACCCTTTCTTCCATTGCCCTGACCGCCGGCGAAACCTATACCTCTGTGGGCACAGAGGGCAGACCGGCTGCCGCCCCTCCCGCTTCCGCAGCGGAAAGCACTTCGCCCCTGTTCATTAACGGCGAAAGACGATTCCCGACTGCTTATCTGATTCACGGCAATTATTATTTCAAATTGCGGGATCTGGGTGATATCTTCGGCTTTTCCGTTGGCTGGGACAGCACATCCAATACCATTACGGTAGATACCTCCAGGTAATACAAAAAAGGCTATACCCCATACGGTATAGCCTTTTTGATTGTCATGTGTTTTTATTATGAAGATATTTTTCTCTGGTAGCCAGACCGCCTCGGATATGACGCTCTGCCTTGTTTACTTCCAGCACCGCCCGGACAGATTTGGCCAGTTCCGGGTCAATACGCTCCACCCGATCCGTAATATCTTTGTGCACCGTACTTTTTGAGATCCCGAACTTTTTCGCCGTTTCCCGCACAGTGGCATTGGTGGTAATCATAAATTTTGCCACTTCCACCGCCCGTTCTTCGATATATGTCTTCAAACCAAGCACTCCTCTAAGTATCGCTTGGTTATGTATATGCTGTCTGAAACGAAAAAAGCACTTCCCGCGAAGTGCTTCTTTTTTTAATATTTCTTTCTCTGAATAGCTTTCTCGATCTTATGGAACCCTTCCACATATTTTTTATCGCGCACAGCAATCAGGGTATAAATTGCATCAATAATAGCCTCCTGCGCAATACGGGAACTCAGCGCAACGATACGATACTGGGTTTCCTTGCTGGCAGTATACAGCTGGATATCTGTGATCTTGCTCAAAGGTGAGCTGCCGATACTGGTCATAGAAATCGTTACTGCGCCATTTGCCTTTGCCAGTTTTGTATTATCCACCACATCCTTGGAGCTGCCGGAATGGCTAATGGAAAATACCACATCTTCCTCTGTCAGCAAAGATACCGCAATGGTCTGCATATGGGAATCCATAAAAGCTACCGCATCAATCCCCAGACGCATCAGCTTATGCTGCAGGTCAAGACCTACAGAATGGGAACTGCCCATGCCGAGAATCACTACCCGCCTCGCTTTTTCAATGGCATCTGCCGCCTTTTCAATGGCAGCCACATCCAAAGAATCATGGGTCATGGTCAAAGCCTGCATCGTCCCTTGAAACACCTTATCCACGATCATCGAAGCTGGATCCTCTGCAGAAATCTCCTCGTGGATGCTTTGCAGTGGCGTCACAATATCCTGTGCCAACGTCACCTTAAAATCCTGATAGCCGCTCAACCCCAGTTTCCGACAGGCACGAACCACCGTTGCGTCACTGACGCCGCTTTGCTCTGCCAGCCCCGCTACAGACAGATAAATCACCTTTTCCGGATTTTCCAAAATATAATCTACTACTTTTTTCTCCGCTTGACCAAGAGAATCCCTCATGGCTTCCATGCGGAGCAATAATGTGGGTAATCTTTCCGGTCTCATTGCTGCCACGCCCCCTTCATTTGATTTCAGTTTAGCAACTTTTTCCAAAAAAAACAACCAAATGAAGTGTTTTTTCCTGATTTCTCAAGGGAACCCGACATTTTCTTTTCCCTTCACATAATATGTAAACCCATCATTCTCGGTTTTCCATCAATTTTCTCAGAAATACTGGGCCATCTTCGATGATACCAATATCCGCATGGTCAAAAATAGGTGCTTTTCGGTCTGTATTCACTGCCACAATGCAACCAGCCCCCTGAATCCCCGCAAGATGCTGTACAGCTCCAGAAATGCCACAGGCAATGTAAAGATCCGGACGAATGGTTTTACCGGACTGCCCTACCTGCCAGGAGTATGGTGCCAGACCCGCATTGACCGCCCCGCGGGAGGCGGCAGGGGCTGCGCCTATTTTTTCCGCCACCTGCTTCAGCAGTGCAAAGTTCTCTTTTGTTTCCAGCCCCAAGCCTCCTGCCAGAACGATTTTCGCATCACTCAGCATCGTCGTTTCTCTGCTTTCCCCTTCTTTTTTCAGAACCTTCAGCATCGGCTCTCTTTTTTCCGCCAGAGGGCATTTCACAATTTCTGCCTTTCTGTTAAAATCTGCCACAGGCACGGGAAATACCCCCCGCTGCACCGTTGCCATTTGGGGATAAGCACGTCTGCAAAGGATATCCGCCATAAGGCTGCCCCCAAAGGCCGGTCTGGTCTGCTTCAGATATCCATCTTCCACGGAAAGTTCAATACAGTCCGCCGTCAGCCCTGTCTGCAGCTTTACAGAAAGCATAGCCGCTACCATACGGCCTTTGGCCGTTGCAGGAAAGAGAAACGCCCATGGTCTGCCAGCTTCCATCTGTTTTTCGATGGCCCTGGCCTGTTCTTTTTCCCTGCTGGAAGGGAACCGATAAATTTTTTCCGCACCAAAGGCCGCCGCCGTTTTTTCCGCCCCCGCAAACAAAACCGCCGCCACCTTACAGTCTGATGCCTTTCCCAATTCCGCTGCTTTCCCCAAAAGCTCCTTCGCCCCTGCGGTCAGTTCCTTTTCTCTTGTTTCGCAGTAAACCCAGATTTCAAAAAGTATCGTTTTCTCCATCATTCCCGTCCACCGCCTTTCTGCAGCTCCTGCAGTTTCTGCTGCACCAGTTCCAGCCCTTCTGCCATGTCACAAAATGTGCATTTTCTCTGCCAGTCAGGGAAATACGACCGTTTGACTTCCGTATAGGAACCTTTGCTGCCAACTTCCTCTTTTTTCAATCCAAGAGCCTCCCTATTTAAAAGGATCACCGGACGTTTTGCTGCATTTCGCAGGCCGAAAACAGAAGGCAGTCTGGGATGATCGATCCCCTCGATGCCCTCCATGACGCTGATGAGGGCCGGCAGTGTAACAACCACGGTTTCCTCTCCATCTTCCAAAAGTCTGCGGCAAGCTGCTTTCCCCTCTTTGATCCCGATCTGCACCACATTGGTCACAACGGGAATCTCCAGCATTTCTGCCATCTGGATAGGAACCTGCCCCGTTTCCCCGTCCAGCGACCTTCTGCCGCAAAAAATCAGATCGTAATCTGCTGTTTTTCGCAATGCCACAGCAAGAACAAAAGCCGTAGCGTAAGTATCCGCTCCGGCAAAGTCCTGATCGGAAACAAGAAACAGCCCGTCTGCGCCCAGGGCCGCGCTTTCCTTCAGAATGGTTCTGGCTGCTTCTGTTCCCATGGTAAAAATATCTACTTGTCCTGTATGCTGTTCTTTCAGCGTTAAGGCCGTTTCCAAAGAAAATACATCAGCAGGATTGGTCATGGCAGAGGCATCGCGGCAGATACGGCCATCGGCAGACAGACTACTCCCGATATCGCCCGGAACCTGCTTCATACAGACTGCCATTCGTATCATACGTCTTCCTCCATTTCCTGATAAATCTCCGCCAGAGCATCATGAATGTTCTGATATCTTCGGAAGCCTTTTTCATATTTCTTATGATTTTCCATATTGGGCTTGATATAGGCTTCTGTTTCCACGCATTTTGCCACGCTTTCTTCAAAGGAGCCAAATACGCCTGTTGCCACCCCTGCCAGCATGGCAGAGCCCAGAGAAGAATCATTATTTTTCGTTTTCATCATTTCAATACCCAGCACATCGCTGACAATCTGTCTCCACAGGGTGCCTTTGGCACCGCCGCCGATGACGATGGCCTGATGGATCTCCAGATTTTCCGCCTGAATCACCTGATAGCAGTCCTTCAGGGAGTAGGCAACGCCTTCCAAGAGAGCTCTTGTAAAGTGGCCCTTGGTATGGTAGGAACGGATGCCCGTAAAACTGCCGCGGAGGCTTGCATCAAAGTATGGGGTCAGCTCCCCCTGCAGATAGGGATGAAAGTACAGGTTATCGCTGAGCGGTGCAATCTTTTCCGCCTCTCTGTTCATCCATTCGTAAGCATCGATGCCCTGCGCTTCACTTTCCATCCTTTCACCCTTGCTCAGAATATCGCGATACCAGCGATAGGATGCTGCACAGGATTTGGTGCCTGTGCCGGGATACCATAAGCCGGGAACGATATGCTGATAGTTCACCAGTCGTTTGTTGTGCAAAGCGTGGTCTGTGATGGGGCAGATGCGGCCGGCCGTTGCCAGCTTGATGGTCATCTGGCCTAGTTCAATGGCACCGTTGGCATAAACTTCCATGACCGTGTCCGTAGAGCCTGCAATGACCTTCGTATGGGGAGAAAGTCCTGTTTCCTTGCATGCCTGTGCACAGATGGGGCTCAAAATAGTCTGAGGGTCAACGATTTTGGGCAGCATATCTTTTGTGATACCCGCCATGGCACAAAGCTCGTCGCTCCAGCAATTGTTGGGTACATCCATAAACATGGAGCCCATGGCTTCCACGTTATCTGTCACAAAGTCACCGGTCAGGCGATACCGCACATAGTCCTTCACAAACATGATCTTGTGAATTTTATCGAAATTTTCGGTTTCATGCTCTTTCAGCCACATCAGATGAGGAAGGGTCCACATTTCATTGGGTATGTTATGGGAATATGCGTAAATTTTATCTTCGTAATGCTCTTTCAGGAAGGCCACTTCTTTTTGACTGCGGGAATCTGTCCAATAAATGGAATCCCGAATGACCCGATCTTCCTCATCTAACAGGACTGCTGTATGGGTTGCCGCATCCAGACAGACAGCGGCAATATCTGCAGGAGACACCATGCCTTTTTGCATGACGTCCCTGACATTCGCCACGAAAGCCTGATAGGAATCCTCCGGTTTCTGTTCCGCCCAGCCGTTGTTGGGATAAAATGTAGGATATTCTTTTGTCGCTGTTGCAACGATCAAGCCGTCTTCCCGCAGCAGTGTCGCCTTGGAAGAACCGCCGCCAAAATCTACACCAATCAAATATTTCATGAGCATTC
>CALFPN010000048.1 GCA_937919015.1 uncultured Clostridia bacterium | reverse complement strand
AATTTAATTCTGCAAAAGTCTTTTTTGTGCTGTCCGCACAAAATGGTTCGGTTCAGAAGATCCATCGGTCTTTTATTTGTTGATCAGAGCTTTTCCCTTTTCCGTTAGCCCTTTTACGACATACTCTGCGCCGCAGCACATATCGATTTCGATGATATCTGCCAGATCTTCTTCCTCCATCCGGGAAATAAAGGCATTCGCTTCTGCCGCTGTAATACCTGCTGTTCGATAAATATCGGTAGCATCTACTTCGTTTTTCTTATGATATATCTCATCTACGATCTTTAAAATTTCTTTGATTTCCATTTCAAAAGGCCCTCCTCAAAAGATGTTTGGAAAAATTGTATCATATTTCTCAGAAAAGTCCAGTATGCTTCTTTTCATACATATCAGTTTTTCGCAACAAATAATCAATAGAATTTTAGAATCTATTCCATAGAAAAATAGAAATATATTTATTTTTATAATCAATTTATATATATTCAGACAATATATAAAACATATTAAAGCTTTATATTTCAACATTTATAAGATTTTATAAACACAAAGCAAAATATAATGAAAATTTATTATTTGCTATTGACAAACCATATTTTCATTGATATATTCTATAATTAAATAACCCGAAACAAAACATCTGTTTCTCTATTGCAAACAAAAAAAGAAAGGGTGATTTATTTGATCACGTATAACAATAAAACAAACCTGCTGGAACTGAGAAGATATCAGTACAGCCTGCAGGATGTAGAAGAACCTAATCTCTACCGTGATAACTTCAACTATGACGAAGTGCCTAAGGTTACCTTCAACTATCGTCAGGTTCCCATGAATGTGCCCGAAGAAATTTGGATCACTGACACAACCTTCCGCGATGGACAGCAATCCCGCGCACCTTATACTGTAGATCAGATCAAAAAACTCTATGAAATGATGCACAGGCTGGGTGGCCCAAACGGCAAAATCAGACAGTGCGAATTTTTCCTTTACAGCGAAACAGACCGAAAGGCGATTGATGCCTGCCGTGATATGGGTTTTGAATTTCCTGAAATTACCGGCTGGATCAGAGCCACAAAAGAAGATTTCAAACTGGTGAAGGAAATGGGTCTGAAGGAATGTGGTATTCTGGTTTCCTGTTCCGACTATCATATCTTCAATAAATTACGCAAAACCAGAAGCGAAGCCATCGCCGGTTATCTGGAAATCGTAGAAGCTGCTCTGGAAATGGGGATCACCCCCCGCTGCCACTTTGAAGATGTAACAAGAGCAGACTTTTATGGCTGTGTTGTTCCTTTCGCAACAGAACTGAAACATCTGATGGATAAATATCAGATCCCTGTTAAAATCAGATTCTGTGACACCATGGGCTACGGCGTGCCTTATCCCGGTGCAACGCTGCCCCGTTCTGTAGGCGGTATCATTTACGGTGTAAACCACTTTGCACAGATCCCCTCTGAACTGTTGGAATGGCACGGTCACAATGACTTTTACAAAGCAGTCGTAAATGCTTCTACCGCATGGCTATATGGTTGCTCCGCTGTAAATACTTCCCTTTTGGGTATCGGAGAAAGAACCGGCAATACACCTCTGGAAGCTATGGTCATGGAATATGCGTCTCTGCGCGGCACACTGGATGGTATGGACCCTACTGTCATCACAGAAATCGCAGAGTTCTACGAAAAAGAACTGGGCTATAAGGTTCCCCCTCGTACCCCTTTCGTTGGCCGAGACTTCAACGTAACCAGAGCAGGCATCCATGCAGACGGCGTTGCAAAAGACGAAGAGATCTACAATATCTTCAACACAGGCAAGATTTTAAATCGCCCCCTGAGCGTAGAAGTGAATAAAAACAGCGGTCTTAGCGGCGTAGCATATTGGCTGAATCAGACATTGAAGCTGACGGGTGCCGATAAGATCACAAAGAACGACCCTCGCACTGCCATCTTAAAAGAATGGGTGGATAAACAGTATGAAGGCGGCCGAATGACTTTCATCAGTGAAGAAGAAATGGAAGAAGCATTAAAAACATTGCTCCCTGAACTGGCAGCAAGATTATAAATTACACAACAGATAAAACATATTCTCCGGGAGGAAAGAAAAATGGGAATGAATATTACTGAAAAATTGATCAAAAATCATCTGGTAAGCGGTGATATGGTAGCTGGCAAGGAAATCGCTATCAAAATCGACCAGACATTGACACAAGACTCTACAGGTACGATGGCATATCTGCAGTTCGAGGCCATTGGCATTCCCCGTGTCAAAACAGAAAAATCCGTAGCTTATATCGACCATAATACACTGCAGACTGGTTTTGAAAATGCAGATGACCACAAATATATCCAAACAGTAACATCCAAACACGGCATTTACTTCTCCAAGCCCGGTAACGGCATCTGTCATCAGGTACATCTGGAACGCTTCGGCAAACCCGGCAAAACCTTGCTGGGCTCCGACAGCCATACCCCCACCGGCGGCGGCATCGGTATGCTGGCCATCGGTGCAGGCGGCTTGGATGTTGCTGTAGCCATGGGTGGCGGTGCTTACTATCTGGCAATGCCCAAGGTTTGCAGAATCAACCTGACAGGTAAACTTTCTCCTTGGGTAACCGCAAAAGACGTTATTTTGGAAGTTCTGAAAAGACTGTCTGTAAAAGGCGGCGTAGGCAAAGTCATGGAATATGCCGGTGAAGGCGTGAAAACACTGTCTGTTCCCCAGCGTGCAACCATTACAAACATGGGTGCGGAACTGGGCGCAACCACATCTGTTTTCCCTTCTGATGAAGTAACAAAAGCGTTTCTGGATGCTCAGGGTCGCGGTGAAGACTGGATCGAACTGTGTGCTGATGCAGACGCAACTTATGATGAAGAAGTGACCATCGCACTGGATGAGATTGTTCCTCTGGTGGCTTGTCCTCACTCTCCCGATAACATCAAAAATGTAAAAGATATTCAGGGTCTGAAAGTGGATCAGGTTGCTATCGGCTCCTGTACAAACTCCTCTTACACAGACATGATGACAGTGGCAGCCTTGCTGAAAGGCAAATCCGTACATCCCGATGTCAGTCTGGTTATTGCTCCCGGTTCCAAACAGGTTATGAATATGTTGGCAGCAAACGGTGCATTGGCCGACATCATTTCCGCCGGCGCAAGAATTTTGGAATGTGGCTGCGGCCCTTGTATCGGCATGGGCCAGGCACCCGCAACAAATGCCGTTTCCCTGCGTACGGTAAACAGAAACTTTGAAGGCAGAAGCGGCACAAAATCCGCACAGGTTTATATCGTTTCCCCTGAAACAGCCGTTGCATCCGCCCTGGCCGGTGTGGTTACAGATCCTCATAGTCTGGGTGATGCACCTCTGGTTTCCATGCCTGAACATTTCATGGTAAATGATAACCTGATCATTGCCCCTGCCCCTGAAGGCACAGATGTAAAAGTAGTCAGAGGCCCCAATATTCAGCCCTTCCCTAAAAATGTGAAGGTGCCTAACGAAATCAAAGGCAGCAGCCTGATCAAAGTGGAAGACAACATCACAACAGACCATATCATGCCTTCCAATGCGAAACTCCTGCCCTTCCGTTCCAACGTTCCTTATCTGGCAGATTACTGCCTGACCCCCTGCGATCCTGAATTCCCCGCAAGAGCGAAAAAAGCAGGCGGCGGTTTCATTATCGCCGGTCAGAACTATGGTCAGGGTTCCAGCCGTGAACATGCAGCACTGGCCCCTCTGCAGCTGGGCGTAAAAGGCGTAATCGCAAAATCCTTTGCCCGCATCCATATGGCAAACCTGATCAACAACGGCATCCTGCCTCTGGTATTCGTCAACGAATGGGATTATGACAGCATCCAGCTGGGCGATGAACTGGTGATCAAATACGCAGCTGACCAGATCAAAGGCGCAGTAAAAGGTCAGGAAGTTATGGTAACATGTCTGCGCACTGGCAAAGAATTTGCAACAAGACTGAATATTTCCGCAAGACAGGCTGATATCCTGCTGGCAGGCGGTCTGTTAAACTATACGAAAGAAGGTAAATAAATATGGCATATAAAGTAACTCTGATTCCCGGTGACGGCAGCGGCCCCGAAGTCGTTGCGGCAGCAAAAAGAGTCGTAGAAGCGACCGGCGTAGCGATCGAATGGGATGAAATGGAAGCCGGCGCGGCGATGATCGAAAAATACGGCACTCCCCTGCCTGATCATGTCATCGATTCCATCCGCAAAAACGGCGTTGCCCTGAAAGGCCCCATTACCACGCCTGTGGGCACGGGCTTCCGCAGTGTAAACGTTGCCCTGCGAAAAACATTCGACCTCTATGCAAACGTACGCCCTGCGAAAACATATCCCGGTGTTATCACAAGATTCGAAAACATCGATCTGGTGATCGTAAGAGAAAATACAGAAGACCTGTATGCAGGTATTGAACATATGGTAGGGGAAGATGCAGCAGAAAGCATCAAACTCATCACAAGAAAAGGCTGCGAACGCATCTGTCGTTACGCTTTTGACTATGCTGTTCGCGAAGGCAGAAAAAAAGTCACCGCAGTACATAAAGCAAACATCATGAAATGCACAGATGGTCTGTTCCTGAGCGTTGCAAGGGAAGTTGCAAAAGAATATCCTCAGATCGAGTTCAATGACAGCATCGTTGATGCTATGTGTATGCGTTTGGTGATGCATCCTGAGGATTATGATGTGCTGGTTTGCCCCAACCTGTACGGTGATATCGTATCCGACCTGTGTGCCGGTCTGGTAGGCGGTCTTGGATTGACACCCAGCGCAAACATTGGCGTAGACGGCGCAATTTTTGAGCCCATCCACGGTTCCGCTCCTGATATTGCCGGTCAGCATAAGATCAACCCTACTGCATGTATCCTTTCTGCAAGCCTGATGCTGGCGCATTTGGGCGAAGCTACTGCGGCTGCTGCCATCGAAAAGGCAGTATCCGAAGTCATTTCCGAAGGAAAAACACTGACACAGGATATGGGTGGCACGGCATCTACAGAAGAATTCGCCGATGCGGTAATTGCAAAACTGTAAGACAGATAAAAAATCCCCCTAATGTAGTAATTAAAGTTTCCTACATTAGGGGGTGTTTTGTCTATTGTCCGTTTTTACTGGACCTGTTCAACCTCGGGGTTTTCTTTTTATCGATAGAATTCATTTGGTGTAACTGGAGTTGTGCTGTATTTCAGAAGAACTGGTGTATTAGGGAATTCTCTGCGATATGCCTTCTTGATTCTTTCCATGACCATTCCGGATGTTTCAAATGTAGTAGTAGGCAGCATGATCAGATACTGATTCAAACTATAACGAGTAAAAATATCCCCTCTTCTCAATGTTCTGCGAATGGTATCATGAAGCGCATCCATCACGCGATTAATTGTTTTCTGATTCGGCAGAGCATCTCCAGC
>CALFPN010000047.1 GCA_937919015.1 uncultured Clostridia bacterium | reverse complement strand
CCCGCCAAGGGAGTCACTCCCTTGGAACCCGATTGGCAAAAGCATACGCTTTTGCGAGTAATATAAATGATATTGCAACAAAAACGACGACCATTGGTCGTCGTTTTTTATTAAGGTTTGGGTCAAGCCTTTTTAAAGGCTTGCCGGGGTGGTGGGGACAGCGTCCCCGCGGTCTTAGGAGTGTAGTTCTTCCCATTCCTCGAAGAGTGCTTCCAGCTTTTCTTCCAGCTTTGTTTTTTCTGCGAAAATTTCGTTGGCCTTACTGAAATCCGTGCCGCAGGCCGCCATGTCCTCATCGGCTTTGGCAATGGCATGTTCCGTTTCTTCAATCTCTGCTTCAATCTTCTTGATCTTGTTCGCCAGTTTCCGTTCTGCCGCCTGCTGCTCCTTCTGCTTCAGCCAGTCATTCTTCGTTTCACTGATGGGCTGGGCAGGGGCAGAAACGGCTGCTTTCTGGGGGTTCTGCAGGGCTTTTTCCGCTTCGTTGCGGGCCCGCTCTGCTTTTTTCTCCAGATAATAATCGTAATTGCCGTTATATAGGATAACACCGTCGGGCGTCAGTTCCAGAATTTTTTCCGCTGTTTTGTTGATGAAATAACGGTCATGGGAAATGTAAATGCAAGTCCCTTCATACCGATTGATGGCACTTTCCAGCACCTCCTTGGAGAACATGTCCAAGTGGTTGGTGGGTTCGTCCAGCATCAGGGTATTGGCCTTACTCAGCATGATTTTTGCCAAGGATACACGGCCCTTTTCCCCGCCGGAAAGGGCGGAAATGGGTTTGAATACATCGTCCCCTGTGAATACAAAGGCTGCCAGCATATTTCTGATCTGGCCCTGGGTCAAAGTGGGATAGGCATCGGAAATCTCCTCAAAGATGGTTTTTGTTTCATCCAGCTTCGCCTGTTCCTGATCGTAATAGCCCACGAAAACATTGGTGCCGAAACGGATGAGGCCGCTGTCGGAAGAAACTTCTTTTAACAGCATACGGAATAGGGTGGACTTGCCTACGCCGTTGGGCCCGATGATAGCAACCTTATCGCTTCTTTTTATATCGAAGGAAACATTTTGGAAAATTTTCTGCCCGCCATAGGATTTGGACAGGTCTTCCGCATGGAGCACGTCGTTGCCGCTGGTCAGGAAGGGGGTCAGGGTCAGCCGCATCTGGTCGGGCAGAGCATCGGGTCTGTCGATACGTTCCATCTTATCCAGTGCCTTTTCGCGGCTTTCCGCCCGTTTGATGGATTTTTCCCGATTGAACTGGCGCAAGGTGCGGATGACATCCTCCTGATGTTTGATCTCTTTCTGCTGCATGTCGTAGGCCTTCTGCTGGATTTCACGGTTGATCTCCTTCTGCTGCCAATAGAAGGAGTAATTGCCGTTATATACGTAGGATTTTTTGTTTTCGATTTCGATGACCTTTGTAACGATGCGGTCTAAGAAATAACGGTCATGGGAAATGATGAGGACAGAACCGGGATATGTTCTGAGGAAATCCTCCAGCCATTCAATAGAGGCGATATCCAGATGGTTGGTCGGTTCGTCCAGTAATAATACATCAGGCTTGGAAAGCAGCAGTTTCCCCAGATGCACACGGGTCTTCTGCCCGCCGGAAAGCTGGTTCATGGGTCTGTTCCAGTCGCTTTCCGTAAAGCCCAGCCCTTTCAGCACCCCCTTCATGCGGCTCTGATAACTGTAGCCATCATGTTCTTCAAAGTAATGCTGCAGGGCGGCATATTCCTCCATTTTGTCAGCTAAGGCCTGTCCGCTTAAGGCTCCCATTTCGTTTTCCATTTCACGAAGATTTGCTTCTGTCTGAATGATTTTTTCGAAAACAGACAGCATTTCTTCGTAGATCGTCTTGTCGCTGTCGATGTGGATATTCTGAGCCAGATACCCTACGGAGGTATCTTTTTTGAGATAAAATTCGCCGCCGTCGGCGGAAATTTCTCCGGTCAGAACCTTGAACAAAGTGGTCTTTCCGGCACCGTTAACTCCCACGATTGCGGCTTTTTCCCGTTCTTCTATATGAAAGGTGATCTTCTCTAAAATCACATCAATGCCATATGCTTTGTGTAATTGTCTGCAGGCAAGTATCATCTGTTATACCCCTCCGTTATCATTGCTTTTTCTCCATCCATGATACCAGAAAATTCGGCTGAATAAAAGAGTTATTGTTGACAATAAAATAACAGGAGTGCTATACTAAAAATACAAAAATATAGGGAAAGTGGCTTTTGTATGACAGCTGCTTTTCTACGGTTTACACTCTATAATGAGAGGATTTGGGATTATGGATAGCGACAAAAAGATTTCCCCGGCAGTCATCAATCGACTCCCCAGATACTATCGTTACCTGGGTGATTTGCTGGAAAGTGACATCACGCGCATTTCCTCAAAAGAACTTAGCGCAAAGATGAATATCACTGCATCCCAGATTCGCCAGGACCTGAACAATTTCGGCGGCTTTGGCCAGCAGGGCTATGGCTATAACGTGGAGTATCTGTATAATGAAATCAAAAAGATCTTAGGGCTGGACAGACTGTATAACATGATCGTCATCGGCGGCGGCAATATTGGTCAGGCACTGGTAAATTATACAAACTTTGAAAAACGCGGTTTTGTCATCAAGGCCGTATTTGATATCAATCCCCGTTTGATCGGCATGACCATTCGCGGTGTGGAAGTATACGATATCGATCAGATGGAAGCCTATGTAAAGAGCAACCCTGTGGATGTTGCTATTCTGACGCTGCCCCGTTCTCAGGCGGTGAAGGTCGCCAACGATCTGGCAAAATGGGGCGTAAAAGGCATGTGGAATTTCAGCCATGTGGATCTGCAGGTTCCGGAGGATGTTCTGGTGGAAAACGTACACCTGACAGACAGCCTGATGACTTTGCTCTATAAAATCAATGAAATGTACTATAGCGGAGAGGATATGCATGAGCAGCAGCTGAAAGAAGGTCTGCCTGTAAAACCGATTCCGGATACAGAAGAGGAATAAAGAAAGGATAGCCGCATTTTTTGCGGCTTTTTTATTCAGAAAGAAAAGCTTTCTGAGATATGTATGAGTTTTGATAAAGGGTGATTTTTATGTTCAATTGGTTTGCGTTTATTTCCTATATGTTCGTTTCCTGCATCACCCCCGGACCCAATAACCTGATGTGTATGGCCAACGGCACAAAACACGGCTTCAAAAAGAGCCTGCGGTTTTGTCTTGGTGTGACCACGGGGTTTACGCTGATTTTGCTGATCGCCATTGCCTGCAATTATTTTATTTATGAGTATATCCCCGTCATCCTCAAAGTGATGACGCCGCTGGGATCTCTTTATATCCTTTGGCTGGCCTGGATCATCTGGAGAGATAAGCCGAAGCCGAAAAAAGAGGAGAAAAAGAAACTGCAGTTGGATACGACCTCCTTATGGGCGGGGATGATTTTGCAGTTCGTCAATCCAAAAGGCCTGCTCTACGGCATGACCCTGATTACTAACTTCGTCTTTCCCTATGACCGTTCTTTTGGAATGTTTGTGATGGTGCTGATCGCCAACTGGTTTATGGTGCTGTTTTCCAATGTCTGCTGGGTGCTTTTTGGCTCCATCTTCCAGAATTTCTTTGAGGATTACAAGAAGGTGCTGAATGCAGTGATGGCATTGCTGCTGGTATATTGTGCTCTGTCTCTGTTTTTATGATCGATTTTATAAAATTGAACAAGAGGGAGTCCGGATCGGGCTCTCTTTTCTCTTTGTTGTCAATTGTTTTTCAAAAAGGAGCGGATTATACTATTCTATAGTTTATTATCCCGTGAGATTTGATTTTCAGAGAAAAGGAGGCATTTACCGTGGAACTGGCGGATATCAAGGGAAAGCCCTATTATTTTTCCAACCGTGATTTGAAACGACTGATCCTGCCCATGATTATTGAACAGTTTTTGGCTTTATTGGTCGGTATGTCCGACTCCATCATGGTTGCAACCGTGGGGGAACACGCGGTTTCCGGTGTTTCTCTGGTAGATAATATTTTTATCCTGCTGATCTATCTTTTTGCGGCACTGGCCACCGGCGGCTCTGTGGTAATGGGGCAATATCTGGGGCAGAGCAATCGGGAGAAAGCCAATCAGGCGGTCAATCAGCTGATTCTGTTTACGGCATGGTTTGCTTTGATTATCACGGCGGGGCTGTATCTGACAAAAGATCTGATTTTACATAACGTTTTCGGGGACATCGAAGCCAACGTTATGGAGGCGGCAAAGACATATCTTCTGATCGTTTCTGCTTCCATTCCGTTTATTGCGCTGTATAATGCGGGGGCGGCAGTGTTCCGCACCATGGGCAATGCCAAGGTGCCCATGTATCTTTCCATGATTATGAATACCATCAATGTGGGCGGCAATGCCATCCTGATCTTTGGTTTTGGCATGGGGGTTGCCGGTGCGGCTATTGCCACATTGGTTTCCCGTATCATTTCCGGCGTGGCCATTGTTGGCCTTCTGGCATCACCGTCTCTTCTGCTCCACCTGCAGAGACCTTTTTCCTTCCGTCTGGATTTCGGTATGCTGAAAAAAATCGCCCATATCGGTATCCCAAATGGGCTGGAAAACGGGATGTTTCAGCTGGGCAAGATCATGGTATTGAGTATCATCACCGGTTTTGGCACGGCAGCCATTGCGGCCAATGCCGTTTCTAATATCATCGCTACCTTTCAGGTGCTTCCCGGCATGTCTGTGGGGATGGCGGTCATTACGGTCTGCTCCCGCTGCATCGGTGCGGGGGACTATGATGCGGCCAGATATTATACCCGAAAGATCGTAAAACTGGTACATATCCTGATCGTCTGCTTCAGTATCGTAACACTGCTGGCTTTGCCGGGCATCATGTATCTGTATAATCTGTCGCCGGAAGCCATGGGGTTCACCAAACAGATCATTTGGTACCATGGGATCTGCTGTATGTTCTTCTGGCCGGAAGCCTTTACGCTGGCAAATACCCTTCGCGCAGCCAGAGATGTGCGCTACTGCATGATGTGGTCGATCATCTCCATGTGGGTATTCCGCATCGGCTTCAGCTATGTTCTGGGCATCAGAATGGGGCTGGGGGTATTTGGTGTGTGGATCGCCATGACCATCGACTGGGCGGTTCGGGCGGTGCTCTTTATGATCCGTTATCACGGCAAGAAATGGTATCATGGCAGTGTAACATAAAGAAAATTGCATATCCCGCAGAAAGATTCTGAGCCTGTTTCTTTTTAGAAGCAGGCTTTTTTATTTATACATATACATTTAGTATACATAACGTGAATGCGGCGAAAGATGGGTAAGCGTGGTTTCTTGGGGGTGCGGGTGGGGGCTGAAATGTATACAGTGTTTTTTTATTCATACGCTTGATTTTTTAAAAAAGATTGTTATAATTGTTAAACATATAGAACGAATGGGTATATTCCAAGTACGCAATCATATATTATTTTCTGCGGATGGAATATCCTTATTTTTATTTGCCGTATGCTTTTGTGCGCCACAGTTTTAATGGAGTGATACAAAAGAGGGGGCAAATTACAAAAGCCATCCCGCAAGGGAAAAACTGCACCAAAGAAAGGGGAAATCAATTATGAGTACAACAAGTAAAAAGAGCTGGACGCGGTTATTAGTACCTGGTTTCATTTTCCAGTCCGTAGTCATCGGCGGCGGCTATGGTACAGGTGCTGAAATCGCACAGTATTTCGGCGTAAAGGGGCTGCAGGGCGGTCTGCTGGGTATGCTGGTAACGCTGGTAGTATGGTCTGTGCTGTGTGCAGTATCTTTCGAATTCGTTCGTACATTCCGTACATTCGAATACAACACAATGATGGGCAAACTGCTGGGCAAAGCAGGTATCCTCTATGAAGTATGCTATATCGTTCTGTTGCTGATCGTTCTGGGTGTTGTGAACGCAACAGCAGGTTCCATGGTTGCGGACCTGACCGGCATGTCTTCCTGGATCGGCGTAGGCATTCTGTCTGTAGGTATCATCCTGCTGATTATCAAAGGTACAGAAGCCATCGAAAAAGTTCTGTCCGTATGGTCCATCGTACTGTACGCTGTATATATCGTATTCATGGTATGTGTATTCACAAAATTCGGCGGTAACGTTTCCGCTGAATGGGCAAAAGGCGAAGTTGGTTCCGGTTGGTTCGTAAGCGGCATGCAGTACGCTTTCTACAATCTGGGTATCGTTCCCGCTCTGCTGTATACCATGCGTGATGTTGACAATCGTAAAGATGCAGTTGTTTCCGGTCTGATCGCCGGTGCGATTGGTGTAATCCCCGCGATCCTGCTGCTGCTGGTAATGTGCTGTGATCTGACTGCCGTATCTTCTGCAGAAGTTCCCGTTACAGTAGTATTTGGTCTGCTGGATATGAGATGGCTGTACATCCTGTTCGAAATCGTACTGTTTGGTACGCTGATCGAAACGGGTACAGGCTTCATCAAGGCGGTTGATGACCGTATCGAAAAAACATACGAAAAAGGCGGCAAAACATGTCCTTCCTGGATGCGTCCTACAATCGCAGTTGTATCCGTTATCATCGGTATCTGCATCTCCACATTCGGTCTGACAGGTCTGGTTGCAAAAGGTTACGGTACAATCTGCTGGGGCTTCCTGGTAATCTACGTAATCCCTATGCTGACAATCGGTGTCTACAAAATCAGCAAAGCCGGCAAAGCTTGATTCCTTACATAAAAAGCAAAGAGGTATGCGAAAGCATACCTCTTTTTTATGTTGTTTCCTATCTGTTTTTTCCATAAAAAAGGCACCCCCAAAAGAGGATGCCTTTTATCTCATTTCGTCAAACTGCTTTATTTCGTTTTACCCAGGTAAGCCTGTTTAATTTCTTCGTTTGCCAAAAGTTCTGTGCCGGTGCCTTCCATGGTGATGGTACCTGTTTCGATAACGTATGCTTTGTGAGCCACTTTCAGAGCCATATTGGCGTTTTGTTCGATCAGAAGAACAGTGATGCCTTCTTTATTGATGGTTTCGATGATCTTGAAGATATCTTTTACCACCAGAGGGGCCAGACCCAGGGAGGGTTCGTCCATCATAATTACTTTTGGTTTGCTCATCAGGGCGCGGCCTACGGCCAGCATCTGCTGTTCACCGCCGGAAAGGGTGCCGGCCATCTGCCATTCTCTTTCCTTCAGACGGGGGAAGAGGGAATAGATGTATTCCAGATCTTCCTTCAGGCTGTCTTTTCTCAGATAGGCACCGATCTTCAGATTTTCCAGTACCGTCAGGTTAGGGAAAACGCGTCTGCCTTCGGGCACCAGTGTGATGCCCATGGAAACGATCTGATCGGGGGTCTTGCCCACGATTTCCTGACCGTTATACAGGATGGAAGCCTGTTTGGGCTTTACCAGACCGGAAATGGATTTCAGTGTGGTGGATTTGCCTGCACCGTTGGCCCCGATCAGGGTCACGATCTGGCCTTCGGGCACGATCATATCGATACCTTTTACGGCTTCGATCCCGCCGTAGGAAACGGTCAGATTTTTGATTTCAAGAATATTACTCATCGTCAGCCACCCCCAAATATGCGTCAATAACACGCTGGTCATTCTGAATGTCAGCAGGAGTGCCGTTGGCGATCTGCTTCCCGAAGTCGATAACGTAGATCCAGTCGGAAATATCCATAACCAGATTCATATGGTGTTCGATCATGAAAATTGTCAGGTTGAATTTGTCGCGGACATCTCTGATGAACTCTGTCAGCTCGTCTGTTTCCTGCGGGTTCAGACCGGCCGCAGGTTCGTCCAGAAGCAGCAGGGTAGGTTCTGTTGCCAGAGCGCGGGCAATTTCCAGATGTCTCTGTTTCCCATAGGGCAGAGAAGATGCAATTTCATCCTTTACATCATACAGGTCAAGGATTTTCAGAAGTTCCAGAGAATCCTCCTTCATTTTCGCCTCTTCCTTGCGGTTCAGGCGGAAAGTATCCGCAAAGATGTTTGCCTTCATTCTCATGTGCTTTGCAATGAGAACGTTTTCCAGTACCGTCAGTTCCTTGAACAGACGGATATTCTGGAAGGTGCGGGCAATGCCCAGTTTTGTGATTTTGTCAGGGGTGGGTTCCAAGGTCTTTTTGTATTTCCCCTTGTTTTCCCCTGCGTAAAGTTTATCCATCTTGCCCTTGGGAAAGTTGGAAATGATGGTTTTGCCATGGAATTTTACTTCCCCGTTGGTAGGTGCGTAAACACCGGTGATGACGTTGAAGGCGGTGGTTTTGCCAGCACCGTTAGGGCCGATCAGGGAAACGATCTCCCCTTCTCTTACCTTCAGCGTCAGGTTATTTACGGCAACGACGCCGCCAAACTGCATGGTAATATCTTTGACATTCAGGATGGTCTTTTTCTCACTCATTGCCGTCACCTCCTGCGGGATTCTTTTCCATTCTCTTCAGAATGAAGTTCCAGTTGAATTCTTTATTGCCCATAATGCCCTTGCGGAAGAACAGTACC